>JAYTBZ010000301.1:0-14640 GCA_043736705.1 Flavobacterium sp.
AAGCCGAAGGTCTTGAGCCTGCTGCTTGGGTTACTGAAATGATTGCTTCTGGAAGTAAAAGTTTTTACACTATTAAAGAAGGAGCTACCTATTTCTACAATATTCCAACTAAATCACAAACTAAAGTTCCGGGACAAGATGCTTTCATCATCCTGAATAACATTCGCGAAACCAAAAAAGTTTGGAGCAATAGCGGTGCTATCATCCAAGATTTGGGAGATGGAATTTTGAATTTAGAATTCCAATCTAAAATGAATACTATTGGTGGTGATGTTTTAGCAGCGATCAATAAAGCAATCGATTTATCCGAAAAAGAATACCAAGGTTTGGTCATCGGAAATCAAGCAGCGAATTTCTCTGTTGGAGCTAATATCGGGATGATATTTATGATGGCAGTGGAGCAAGAATATGATGAGTTGAATATGGCCATCAAAATGTTCCAAGACACAATGATGCGTGTGCGTTATTCTGGAATCCCAGTTGTAGTTGCTCCTCACGGAATGACGTTTGGTGGTGGTTGCGAAATGAGCTTACATGCAGATAAAGTAGTTGCCGCGGCTGAAACCTATATGGGATTAGTTGAGTTTGGTGTTGGGGTTATTCCTGGCGGCGGTGGTTCAAAAGAGTTGGCCATGCGTGCTTCTGATTTATTCCGTAAAAATGATGTGGAATTGAATGTTTTGCAAGAATATTTTATGACTATCGCTATGGCAAAAGTATCGACTTCGGCTTACGAAGCCTTTGATACTGGACTTTTACAACATGGTAAAGATATTGTGGTGGTAAACAAAGACCGTCAAATTGCTGAGGCTAAGAAGCATGCTTTATTAATGGCCGAAGCGGGTTATACGCAACCAATTAGACGAACCGATGTGAAAGTTTTGGGTAAGCAAGCCTTAGGAATGTTTTTAGTGGGAACCAATCAAATGGTTGCTGGTAAATACATCTCAGAACACGATTTAAAAATTGCTAATAAACTAGCTTATGTTATGGCTGGTGGGGATTTATCAGAACACACTTTAGTATCGGAACAATATTTATTGGACATTGAGCGTGAAGCATTCTTGTCACTTTGTACCGAAAGAAAAACACTAGAGCGTATCCAATTTATGTTAACCAAAGGGAAACCGTTGAGAAATTAATTTTAAATTATAAATTATGAATTTTAAATGTTTTTGAAACAATTCAAATTTAAAATTCAAAATTCAAAATAATAGTTATGAAAACAGCATATATCGTAAAAGCATACAGAACGGCCGTAGGTAAAGCACCAAAAGGAGTTTTTAGGTTCAAAAGACCTGATGAATTAGCTGCCGAAACCATCGAATTCATGATGAATGAGTTGCCTGATTTTGATAAAACACGTATTGACGACGTTATGGTAGGTAATGCCATGCCAGAAGCAGAACAAGGTTTGAACGTAGGTCGCTTAATCTCTTTAATGGGATTGAAAGTGGATGATGTACCAGGTGTTACCGTAAATAGATACTGCGCTTCAGGTTTAGAAACTATTGGAATGGCAACTGCTAAAATACAATCTGGAATGGCACATTGTATCATTGCTGGTGGTGCAGAAAGTATGAGTTTTATTCCAATGGGAGGCTACAAACCAACACCGGATTATGCTGTCGCAAAAGCTGGACACGAAGATTATTACTGGGGAATGGGGTTAACATCAGAAGCAGTGGCGAAGCAATTCAATATCTCTCGTGTAGATCAAGATGAATTTGCTTTTCAATCACATAATAAAGCTTTGAAAGCACAAGCAGAAGGAAAATTTGATAAACAAATTGTTCCTATTACAGTAGAGCAGACTTTTATCAATGAAAATGGTAAGAAAGAAACCAAATCATACGTAGTTACTAAAGATGAAGGCCCTAGAGCTGGAACTTCACTAGAAGCATTGGCGGGATTAAGACCTGTTTTTGCTGCAGATGGAACTGTTACAGCCGGTAACTCATCGCAAATGAGTGATGGAGCCGCATTTGTTCTAGTGATGAGCGAAGAAATGGTGAAAGAATTAAACTTAGTACCAATAGCGCGTTTAGTAAACTTCGCTTCTGCAGGTGTTGAACCAAGAATTATGGGAATTGGTCCCGTAAAAGCAATTCCAAAAGCGCTGAAACAAGCTGGACTAACATTAAATGATATTGATTTAATTGAATTAAACGAAGCTTTTGCCTCACAAGCATTGGCAGTTACTCGTGAATTGAATCTGAATCCTGATATTATTAACGTAAATGGTGGAGCAATCGCATTAGGTCACCCACTAGGTTGTACAGGAGCTAAATTATCCGTTCAATTATTCGACGAAATGAAACGTAGAGGAAGTAAGTACGGAATCGTTTCTATGTGCGTAGGAACAGGACAAGGAAGTGCTGGAATTTATGAATTGATGTAGTTTAAGAATAAGTAAGAGACAAGAAAAACAAAAAAATAAAAGATATGGAAGATCTATTAACAAAACAGGTTACCCGAGGAGGACAATTCCTTGTAAAAGAAACAAAATGTGAAGATATTTTTACACCAGAAGATTTCACAGAAGAGCAATTAATGATGCGTGACTCTGTAAAGGAGTTTGTAGACAAGGAATTATGGGCGCACAAAGATCGTTTTGAGAAAAAAGACTACGCCTACACGCAAGAAACAATGAAAAAAGCAGGAGATTTAGGTCTGCTTGGAGTTGCAGTTCCTGAAGCTTACGGCGGGTTAGGAATGGGATTCGTATCTACAATGTTAGTTTGCGATTATATCTCTGGTGCAACTGGGTCATTCTCCACTGCTTTTGGTGCACACACAGGAATTGGAACTATGCCAATTACTTTATACGGCTCAGAAGAACAAAAGCAAAAATATGTTCCAAAACTTGCTTCAGGTGAGTGGTTTGGCGCGTATTGTTTGACAGAGCCAGGTGCTGGATCTGACGCAAATTCGGGAAAAACAAAAGCCGTTTTATCCGAAAATGGAAAATATTACTCGATTACAGGACAAAAAATGTGGATTTCGAATGCAGGTTTCTGTAGCGTATTTATCGTTTTTGCTCGTATTGGAGATGACAAAAATATTACCGGTTTCATTGTTGAAAATGCTTCAGACAATGGAATTTCAATGGGAGAAGAAGAGCATAAATTAGGTATTCGTGCTTCCTCTACACGTCAAGTTTTCTTTAATGAAACTAAAGTTCCTGTTGAAAACATGTTATCTGAAAGAGGGAATGGTTTCAAAATTGCCATGAATGCTTTGAACGTAGGTCGTATCAAACTTGCAGCTGCGTGCTTGGATGCACAACGAAGAGTGATTTCTGGATCTATTCAATATGCAAATGAAAGAATCCAATTTAATACTGCGATAGCACAATTTGGCGCAATTCGATACAAATTAGCTGAAATGGCAACAAGCTGTTATGCAGGAGAAAGTGCTTCTTACCGTGCTGCTAAAGATATTGAAGATCGAATTATTGCTCGTGAAGCAGAAGGAATTTCTCATCAAGAAGCAGAATTAAAAGGGGTTGAAGAATATGCTATTGAATGTTCCGTATTGAAAGTAGCGGTCTCTGAAGACGTACAAAATTGTGCCGATGAAGGGATTCAAATTTTCGGTGGAATGGGCTTCTCTGAGGATACGCCAATGGAAAGCGCTTGGAGAGATGCTAGAATTGCTCGTATTTACGAAGGAACCAATGAAATCAACAGAATGTTATCTGTAGGAATGTTGATCAAAAAAGCAATGAAAGGTCACGTAGATTTACTAGGACCAGCATCAAAAGTTCAAGAAGAATTAATGGGAATTCCATCTTTTGAAACACCTGATTATTCAGAATTGTTTGCTGAAGAAAAAGAAATGATTGCCAAATTGAAAAAAGCGTTCTTGATGGTAGCTGGCGGAGCGGTTCAAAAATACGGTCCAGATTTAGATGCACACCAACAGTTACTAATGGCTGCCGCTGATATCTTAATTGAAATCTACATGGCTGAAAGTACCATTCTTAGAACTGAAAAATTAGCTAAAAAAGAAGGAGAAGCTAAAGTGCAAGAGCAAATTGCAATGGCAAAATTATACTTGTACAAAGCAGTCGATATTGTAACTCAAAAAGGTAAAGAAAGTGTTATTTCTTTTGCTGAAGGCGATGAACAACGCATGATGCTGATGGGACTACGTCGCTTTACAAAATATACAAATATGCCAAATATTGTAGCTTTGAGAGAAGTAATTACAACTAAATTAGTGGCAGAGAATGCATACTGTTTCTAGTTGTAGAAGATAGTTTTTAGTAAGTTAGTTGTTGAAAAACCGTCAAGTTTACAAAACGAGACGGTTTTTTTATGCAAAATATTTTTATTGTTTTCGTGCTTTCAACTTCTAAAGATTGAACTAAACTAGGTCCAGTATGAGTTTTAATTTTGACGTAAACTATTATTTTTCGCTTTGCTCGATTGCCTTAGCCTTAGCATCTTTTTTTACCTCTATAACTTCGACCTTTATTGCTACTGCATATCCGTTTGGGATTATTTTGTTACCGTGAGCATTGGCATATACTTTAGTGAACTCAGCTCCAAAATATAATATAATCGCTGAGTAGTAAACCCAAATTAAAATAATAACGACAGATCCTGCAGCACCATAAACAGTCGCCACAGTGGAACTTCCTAGGTAAAAACCAATTCCAAATTTACCAATCATAAAGAAAAATGAGGTAAAACTTGATCCTATAAGTGCATCACGCCAATCAATATCGCCGTCAGGTAATGTTTTGAAGATAATGGCAAACAAAATTGTAGTAGTTAAAAACAAGATGATAATATTGAAAATATAAAATATGTAGACTGTTGTATTGGGAAAATAAATAAGCAAGCGCGTATTGATGACATCCATCACTGTATTCACCATTAAACTAACCATCAATAAAAAACCAACAGAAGCTATCATAGAAAATGACATCAATCGATTTTTAATGAACTTCATAATACCTTTATTGGGTTTGGCTTTTAAGCCCCAAATAAAATTAATCGAACTCTGTATTTCTGCAAAGACACCTGAAGCTCCTATTAAAAGCATAATTCCCCCAAAAATAGCAGCAAAGGTATTGCTATCACTAAGTTCGATATTCTTAATAGTTTCTTGTATCTGAATCGCTGCTTGATTCCCAACCATACCATTAATTTGCCCAAAAAATCGTCCTGTAACCGCTTCTCTGCCGAAGAAAAAACTAAAAATGGAAAGGATAATAATCAATAAAGGTGGAAGCGAAAAGATAGTATAATAGGACAGTGAAGCACTCAGTTTTATTGCATTATCGTCATCAAATTCGTGATAAGTACGTTTTAATAGCGTCCAAGTGGTTAAGGCAATTTCTTTATGTTTCATTTACTTGATTTTAAATTCCAAATTTATAAACTCTTACTGATGAAGAACTTATATAGTAAAATAGAGGTGTTTAATTTGATCATTTTACGAATTAAAATTACAAAGATATTTGATACAAATTTTAAATTAAGTTATATAATTCCTATATTCTATATGGATTCATAAAAAATCTAATTAGCTACAATCCAAAAAGTCTTATCTTTGAAATAAAACCTACTATGAAAAAATTAGTTGTACTATTCGGAATTGTTTTAGCTGTTTTAATTGGTTGTAAGACCGGTACTATATTAAATAATGATAAAATTTTAGTAGTTGTTTTTGAACCAAAAAGCAATAGCACAGTAATTGGCACCGCTACCTTTATTGAAAATGATGGTTTTGTTACTATGGTTGCAAAACTTAAAGGATTAACTCCTGGCGTTCACGCTATACACATTCATGAAAAATCAGATTGTTCTGCAGCTGATGGCAGTTCTGCGGGAGGTCATTGGAATCCAACTTTCAAAAAACACGGAAAATTAGGTGACGGTGAAGCGCATAAAGGAGATATTGGTAATTTCACAGCAGATGCTAAAGGAAATGGTTCGATCACATTTACAACTAATGAATGGGGAATTGGTTCTGCAGATGATACCAAAAATATTATTGGTAAAGGATTAATAGTGCATCAAGGCACAGATGATTACGTTTCACAACCAGCAGGAAATGCAGGTGCTAGAGTTGCTTGTTCGGCTTTAATTCGATAGCGGTTAAAATACAATAGGAAAACCAACTCTTAACATTAAAAAGTTCGTTTTTTAATTTTAAATTCAACGTAAAAAACATAAAAAAACATAGCTTTGTATCTTTAAATTAAAGTAATGATTAACCCCTCGGCGTCTGGTTGGATTGATAAATTTTTTAATGACCAAAAAGTATCAGATCAAACGGTTTCTAAAACTACCGATACCTTTTATCAAAAAGTTAGAGAAACTGGATTTATCTATGGACATATTATATCATTTGATACTGAAACTCCTGTAGAAACCAAAGGTTGGTTCAAAGAAGAAATTTCTAAAGTAGCTTTACTAAATACGTTACACGGGATTTTTTGTATAACCACAAAGGATTGCATCGCCGAAAATTTCATTAAGCAAGCCGTTACCTTTTACAACCAAATGAATCCTGAAGGTTTCAGTTTGTTGAAAAAAATTCTTCCAAAAAATTCTATTTCTTTAACGTTAGAAAAAATAATTGACGAGCGCGTTCAAACAAATGATGGTATAATTAGTAAAAACTTTTCCCATTTAGTAACCAATGCGTTACTATTTATTGATGTTTTGGCTTTTCGGCAGTACTTATTAAATGAATCAATACCCGAAAAATATTTAAAAAAAATTGAAGAAACAGTTGTCAATATTGTAACATTGGCTCTGAAAATTAAATCTGAAAAATCACAATACGATGATTTATTGATTAAACTTTTTGAGGCATCTATTCGATACAGCAAATTCTCGAGAATCTCATTACAAAGTTTGGAAACGCTGCAACTTGAATATTTTACACATGAATTGGAACATTATTATTTTGTAGATATTGCAGGAATGGCTTTGTGGAGCGATGGAAAAATTGAAAATAATGAAGCTTACTTTTTACATTCACTTGCTGAAATTATTTTAGTACCAGATGATTTTGTAAATGAAAGTATCCAAAGCACCGATGCGTTTATTGCAAAACATAAAAAAGATATTCCTTATTTCAATTATTCGAATCCGGTAAAGCATTTTTACGATCACACGACCCAAAGTGTGGCCACACTGGTGAGTCGTAATAAAAATCGTTTAGTAAAAGAAATAATGCAAAGCAAAGAGTTGATGGTACTTTTGGCCCACTCTACGCTCAGAGATTTAGACGAAAAAGAAAAGAAAAAAGTTAAAAAACAACTCTTAGAAATTTGTAAAACGATCCCATCATTGACTATTTTTTTACTTCCAGGTGGGAGTTTATTGCTTCCTATTTTGATCAAATTTATTCCCACGCTGCTTCCTTCTGCTTTTAACGAAAATTTAGAAGAATAACATCCCTTTACAAAACCATAACGAAACGAATACATGGATACTTTCTAGTATCAAAGAAGGTTCCTATAAAGCATCTTTTACTTTACGAAGGATTTGACTACTAGTTTCAACTAATTATAAGCAACAATTTTATAATCTCGTCCCGGTTTTAATTAAACAACTCCATTTTTACAAGAAAATGTCCTTATGTACTTTTTTAAAGAAATAACTTTTTTAAACACTCATTGATTAATACCATTTTCTTGAAAATTTAGAAGTAAAAATAAATTTCAGTTGTTTTCTGTAAGTTCACATCTGCTGTATCTCTATCTTTTTCTAGGCTAAAAGAATACTAAATATCAATCAAAACTTGAACTTTAGGAGTATTATTTAAGCTATTCAATCCAAATTTTTTACAGACTTACTGTTTTATTATTTATTAATATTTTTTATGTTTTTTATTAAATATATAAATAAAAATTTATTAATTAAAAATTCCAAATTTGCACCATCAACTTATAAAACAAAAACATGACTCAAATTACAGTAGCAAAAGGAGTTGGTATTGGTCCTGAAATCTATATGAAAAAAACCAGCCAAGAATAAAGAATTGGTTGGCATTGATCTTTTTATTCATTGGAACGGAACAGATCCCGATGAGTTGGTAACCATCATGCAAAGCATCAATACAGAAAATAAGCAATTAACCATGATAACAAATCTTGAAATCAAAGTGTGGCCTGATGGATTTAATTAAACTTCAAAAAAAATAAACATGAAACAAGATCAAAATTTTAAATTAATAGATGGAATATTTACTGCTGAGGAAGCTGAAAAAGTGCTAACAGCTTTATTAAATTATAAAATCGACTATCACAATAGGGAGGATTTTAGCAATCATATTCGATTTAATCAAAGCATCGAACATTCTAAAAAGAGAATTCAAGAACTCACTGCTACGAAAGAGGAAGTGAAACAAATGATTGAGAATTCAAAAAAGGAAGGATTCAAATTAGTAGTTAATAGTACGATTTCAGTCCATTTAGAAAAATAATATGTTCAAAGGAAGGACTCTTTTTATTGCAACTAAACATCAGAAAGAACAAGTCATTACGCCTATTTTTGAAAAAGAATATGGAATAAAGTGTTACACTTCAGGTATTTTTGATACCGATTTATTGGGTACTTTTTCTGGTGAAATTGAAAGAAAAGAAGATGCGCTGACTACGCTTAGAAATAAATGTATAGGCGCTTCTATCGCCACTAATTGCGATTTAGTGATAGCAAGCGAAGGATCTTTTGGTCCACATCCTTCGATTTTTTTTGCGAATGCAGATGTTGAATTAGTAATGCTAAAAGATTTCAAAAACGATCTAGAAATTATTGGAAGAGAGATCAGTATGGAAACCAATTTCAATGGAAAAACAATAACTTCTGAAAATGAATTACTAGCATTTGCGGAACAAATACAATTTCCCTCTCATGGTATCATATTGCGACCCGCTGAAAAAGTGTACTCAAAAATTTACAAAGGAATCACATCTAAATCGCTATTGCTACAGCATTTTCAAGAACTAAACTCTGAATTTTACTCTGTTTATGCAGAAACCGATATGAGAGCACTATTCAATCCAACACGGATGAAAGTAATCGAAAAAACTACGCAAAATCTAATTGAAAAAATAAACCATTTATGCCCTAATTGCAACACACCAGGATTTGACATTATTACAGTTCAAGCTGGTTTACCCTGCGAAAATTGCTCCTTTCCTACCCGCTCCACATTAAACCATGTGTACCAATGTAAAAAATGCATTTATACAGAAAACAAATTTTACCCACGTGGAATTCAATTTGAAGATCCAATGTATTGTGACAATTGTAATCCTTAAAAAAAAATGATACGAATTACGACTGATTTATTTGAAGCTAAAAGAATCTTAGAAAAAGAAGAATTAGTGGCTATACCCACAGAAACCGTTTATGGTTTAGCTGGAAATATTTATAGTGTAAAAGCCATAAAAAAAATATTCCAAACTAAAGAAAGACCCTTATTTAATCCACTAATTGTACATATTGCTTCTACAGATAAACTAAAAGAAATAGCCTCAGAAATACCTGAAAAAGCACAACAACTGGCAGATGCGTTTTGGCCAGGTTCCTTAACATTAGTCCTGAAAAAGAATACTCATATTCCTGATATCATCACTGCCGGAAAAGATACTGTAGCGGTTCGCGTACCCAACCACACACTCACTTTAAGATTACTGCAACTATTAGATTTTCCTCTGGCAGCGCCAAGTGCCAATCCTTTTGGATCGATTAGTCCTACTACAGCAGAACACGTTGCGGACTATTTTCCTAATGATTTGGAAATGGTTTTACAAGGCGGAAATTGTACCAATGGAATTGAATCTACAATTATTGGTTTCGAAAACAACAATCCTATTTTATATCGTCTGGGTTCGATTTCAGTAGAAGAAATTGAGGCTTTAATAGGACCTATCAAAATAAAAAATAAACAAGAAAGCGCACCCAATGCACCTGGAATGCTTTCCAGACATTATGCTCCAAAGACTAAAACTATACTTGTTGATAATGCGGAATTAGAATTAAAAAAATATCCAAATGCAAAAGTAGGTCTGCTAGTTTTTCAAAATATTCCTTCTAATTCAGGGGAAATGGTGATAGAGGTACTTTCAAAAAAAGGAGATTTAAAGGAGGCAACTGCAAATTTATATGCCGCAATGCACCGATTAGACAAACAAAAATTAGACTTAATTATTGCTGAGAAATTTCCTGATACAGAATTGGGAACATCAATTAATGATCGCCTAGAACGCGCAACTAAAAAATAATTCAAAATGAATATTGATTTACTACTTGAAAATCTTACCAATCCCGCTTTATTATTTTTCCTTTTAGGTGTCATAGCCGTAAAACTAAAAAGCGATTTAGAAATACCACCAAATTCCTCTAAGTTTATTTCACTTTATCTACTGTTTTCAATAGGTTTTAAAGGAGGACAAGAATTAGCGCACAGCCATTTTACACTAGAAATCGTATGGTCCGTCATATTTGGAGTACTCATTGCCACCATTATTCCGGTGTATTGTTTTTTTATCTTACGCAGAAAGTTCAATATTTTTGATTCAGGAGCAATAGCGGCGGCTTACGGATCTGTTAGTGCTGTAACTTTTGTAACCGCAGCCTCATTTTTAGAAATCCAACACTTAAAATTTAGCGGACATATGGTAGCCGTAATGGCCTTAATGGAAGCGCCAGCCATCATTGTAGGAGTAATTTTAATTCGAATGTTCGACAAAAAACAAGAGTCAAAAACGTCTTTAGGATCCTTGATTCAACATTCCTTTACCAACGGAAGTGTACTTTTGATCTTAGGAAGTTTAATAATAGGAATGCTAGCCAGTGATGAACAGGCACTTGGAATTAAACCTTTTACGAATGATTTATTCAAGGGATTTCTCGCCATATTCCTATTAGATATGGGAATTGTAAGCGGCCGAAAACTTGGCGATTTTGTAAAAAGTGGTTGGTTTGCCGTAATCTTTGCACTTGCAATACCTTTGTTCAACGGTTGTTTAGTCGCATTTGCAAGCCAATTGGTTACTACTGACATAGGTAACCGATTTATACTGGCCATTCTTGCGGCAAGTGCCTCTTATATTGCGGTTCCGGCTGCAATGAAAATTGCCGTTCCTAAAGCAAATCCGGGTTTGTTCTTACCAATGGCTTTAGCAGTAACTTTTCCTTTTAATATTACTTTAGGAATGCCAATTTATATTTCAATAATAATGTATTGCTAATTTTAATTAGAGAATTTCAGTCTATACATTTCGTCTAATTCTGCATTTGAACCCATATTTACACCTAAATCAGTTATATAACCTGAATTTAAACCATAAGTCCAACCGTGAAGCGTAAGATCTTGTCCGTTTCTCCAAGCATTTTGAACAATCGATGTTTTGGCTAAATCGAAAACTTGCTCTTGCGCATTTACCTCAACAAATTTATTAAAACGCTCTTCTTCATCTTCGAAGGTATTCAAGTAGTCTTCATGCAATCGATATACGTCTTTGATGTGTCTAATCCAGTTATCAATTAACCCTATTGATTGATTTCCCATTGCTGCTTTGACACCGCCACATCCATAATGTCCACAAACAATAACATGTTTCACTTTTAAAACATTAACCGCATAATCTAATACGCTCAACATGTTCATATCGCTATGAATGACCATATTAGCAATATTTCTGTGTACAAAAACTTCACCAGGCTTAGCGCCAATGATTTCATTTGCAGGAACTCGGCTATCAGAGCATCCAATCCATAATAATGGTGGTTGCTGTCCTTTGGCCAAATCCTTGAAATATTCTTTGTCAATTGCCAATTGAGATTCTACCCAAACTTTATTGTTATCAAGTATTTTTTTATAAAAATCTGAACTCATATTATCTTTATTTTTAATTATTTTTTTCGATTACTATTTTTTCTATTTTTCTTTTAAGCGGGTTATAAACATGTTCAATTGTTATGGCGTTTTGATATCCTTCAGAGTTTTCAATATCGTATGCGTCTTTAAATCCTGATAATATGACTTTTATGTTTAAATCTTTTGCTTTGATTTCTGTAAATTCGATTATTAAATCTAAAACATCATGCGAAATATATACTGTGGAGCTTGCATTTATTTCAACTTTAGAATTTTGAGGGATTTTATTTAATGTATCTTTGATAGCTGCTTTATTTAAAAAGGAAACTTCTTGTGCAAGATCAATTTTTATAACATCGCCATCACGATAATCTTCTATGTTAAAGTAATAAGCTCTTTTTGAATTTCCAATTAAGATAAAAATAATGTTAATTATCATTCCTAGCGCAACACCTTTCAGCAAATCAGTAGCAACTACGGCTATAAAAGTACATATAAATGGTATGAACTGGTAAATTCTATCTTTTTTCCAAAAATGCATGATTGTTTTTGGATTGGCTAATTTATAACCAACTAAAAGCAGAACTGCTGCTAAAGTAGCTAAGGGAATTCGATTTAAAACGGTAGGAATTGCCAATACACTTACCAATAGAAGTACACCATGAATAATAGCAGACATTTTCGATTTGGCTCCAGCAGCATTATTAGCTGTTGTTCGAACAACAACTGATGTCATAGGCAATCCGCCCAAAAGTGCACTGATGATATTTCCAATTCCTTGTGCTTTCAGCTCTACATTAGTATTAGTATATCGCTTCAACGCATCCATTCTGTCCGATGCTTCTATACACAATAACGTTTCAATAGAGGCAACAATTGCAATTGTAATGGCAATGATCCAAACCTTTGAATCGGTAATGGCCGAAAAATTAGGTACAACAATTATATTTTTAAATTCTTGCAAATTTGTTGGAACTGGCAGTCGCACCAGATGCTCGCTGGCAATTGCTAAATTACTCCCAGATTGTATGAAAAATTCATTCAACACGATACTTACAACCACCGCAACTAGAGCAGGTGGAACCAATTTAATTTGTTGTAAAAACTTAACTTTATTCCAAAAAATTAAAATCATTAATGAAATAAGGGCTATCAATATCGAACCCAATTGTACATGGTTCACAATATTAAATAATTCAGAAAACGTATTTTTCCCATCAGGTTGCGCAAATGACAAATCGCCAATAAAATCGGGATCGTAACCAAATGCATGTGGAATTTGTTTCAAAATTATAATAACACCAATACCTGCCAACATCCCTTCAATTACGTTGTTTGGAAAATAATTGGATATACTACCTGCTTTTAAAAAACCCAGTGCCAGTTGAATTAGACCAGCTATTAAAACGGCTAACAAAAAAGAATTAAAAGCACCTAACTCGGTAATAGCTGTTAATACAATGGCAGTTAGTCCAGCAGCAGGACCAGAAACACTGATGTGGGATTGACTCAAATAACCAACAATAATACCTCCAACAATACCTGAAATAACACCAGCTAATGGTGGCGCACCACTGGCTAAAGCGATGCCAAGACACAGCGGCAACGCGACTAGAAACACAACTAAACCTGATGCAAAATCAGATTTTAGATTAGCAAAAAGATTAACTTTTTTTATCATAATACCTAACTAAAAATTGAATACAAAATTTTGCACATACTTTTGTGCTGGAGTTCATTATAAAAAATCCAAAAAATTGTATTACAATGCGTTAGGTGGCGGTATGAATATGGATGAGGATATTTTATCATGCTTGGATAATTTCTCCGAAAGTATTATTGTTGACGACGCTATTGAGATAATATTAATATCCAAAAAATGTTCTAGCGAAACTGCTGCTATGATTTCTTTATGGAAATGCTCCTCCTCAGACATATTGAAAAAAACAGAAATATCCGAACTTTTCTCAATCACCGTAACTATTGTTGGTGTGGCGAGAAAGGCAATAAAAAGAATTAAGAATATTTTTGCAACTTTTTTCATCGTCACAAAAATATATAAAAAGTGTTTAAAAAAAATACACACAACTCTAATTTTTTTAAATAATTAACAATCCAAAAATACTTTTTATTGAATAATTAGAGTTTGTGACGCCTTTAATTTACTACAAACTTTCTTCAAGCCATGCTTGCATCATCCAGATTGTTTTTTCTTGTTCTGCTATAAAATCACCCATCATAGAATTGGTACCCTCATCATGGATTGATGCTGATTGCGCCAAAATGATTCTTTCAATTTTTAATAAGTGTGATAATGATGTAACTATTAAGTGTACTGCTTTTTCATCATTTGATATATTCTTACCTACAATCAACTGATTTTTATTTAAGTAATCTTCAAAGGTATGTAGTGGTGTTCCGCCAACAGTCAGAACTCTTTCAGCAATTAAATCAATTTTTATCTGGGCATCAGTGTATAACTCTTCGAATTTTACATGCAAGTCAAAAAATCTTTTCCCTCTAATATTCCAATGAATGCCTCTTAGATTTTGATAGTACACCTGGAAATTTGACAACAAAACGTTTAATTCATTGCCAATCAATTCTGATTCCTTTACGGGTAACCCTAAAATATTAGTTTTCATAATTTTTATTTTAACAAAAATATACAATTAAACTACCGTTATACAGTACCTTAAATTGATTGTTTTTATATTTGCATTAGATATTACTATAAAAAATGACAATCACTCAACTAAAATATGTTTTGGCGGTAGCCGAACA
>JAYTBZ010000302.1:0-2962 GCA_043736705.1 Flavobacterium sp.
CGGAGGAGGAATGATTTCTGGAATCATTATTGTAGCGTGTATTTTTGTTGGATGGTTAATCTGGAATTTCATAATGGGTAATGGCGCTAACTTTGAAGGCGGTGTAAATACAGGTCACCCATTACCAGGGAATATGTTAGCAATGGTATATAAAGGAGGTCCAATTGTGCCAGTTTTGTTAGGATTTTTATTAATGGTTATTGTGTTTTCATTTGAGCGTTATGCTGTGATTTCAAAAGCGGCTGGTTCAGGAAATCTTGATCAATTCATGACAAGTGTACAAAGAGATATTAAAGCTGGAAATATTGAAGGAGCTATTGCTTCATGCGACAAGCAAAAAGGTTCTGTTGCTAACCCAATTAAATCTGCTTTATTGAAATATCAAGAAGTTAAAAGAGAAGGTTTAGATAGCGAAGCTGCTGCTGAAACAATCCACAAAGAAATTGAGGAGGTTACTTCATTAGAAATGCCAATGTTAGAGAAACACATGACTATACTTTCTACAATGGTGTCTTTAGGGACTTTAGCTGGTTTGTTAGGAACAGTAACAGGTATGATTAAAGCGTTTAGTGCATTATCTGCCGCTGGTACCCCAGATCAAGCTGCACTTGCAAATGGTATTTCTGAAGCACTTATCAACACGGCAACAGGAATTTCTACTTCTGCACTTGCAATCGTAGCGTACAACTTCTTTACATCTAAAATTGATACTTTGACTTATTCTATTGATGAGGCTGGGAATACAATCGTAAATACTTACAGACATTTCAGAAGTTCACAAAAATAATTAATAATTTGATTTGCATGAAAATAGAAATCTGTGCAACAGATTCTATTTTCTTGTAAATGTAAAAAAGAATATTAATGGCTATAAAAATGAAGAAAAAAGCAGGGTCTACGGACATGACTGCTATGTGTGATGTCGCTTTTCTTTTGTTGTCGTTCTTTGTAATGACTGCAACGGCTAAGATACCTGAAGCATTACCAGTAGATACGCCAGCTTCAACAGTTCAATCGAAATTGCCAGATGATAATTTAGCAACTATTACTGTTGGAAAAGGAAAAGTTTTCTACGATCTGAAAGGAAGAGAAGTAAGAAAGAAAGCTCTAGAGTTGATGGGGCAAAAATACGGTGTTGCATTTACGGAAGATGAATCTGCAAAATTCGCATTGATGGAAGGTATTGGTGTTCCGATATCGGGGTTAAAGCAATTAATTGCAATGAAAACTGCAGACAGAAGTAAGCCAGGTATTCAATCTGGTGTACCTAAAGATTCATTAGACAATCAATTGAAAGAATGGATTTACAATTCTCGTATTGCCAATATAGATATTAACCAAAAGGAATTGCAAATTGCAATTAAAGGAGATGCAAAAGAAGAGTATCCAGCAATAAAACGCGTTATGGACATCCTTCAAGATCAAAAAATCAATAACTTCAATCTGGTTACTGGTTTAAGAGCTACTGAAAAATAACTAAAAAAATACACTAAAATGGCTGAATTAAATACCGGCGACGGTGGTGGTGGCAAAAAAGGTGGAAAAGTAAGAAGTAAAAAAGCAAATTCAAAAGTAGATTTAACTGCTATGGTTGATTTGGCTTTCTTATTGATTACGTTCTTTATGCTTACGACGACACTGTCTAAACCGCAATCTATGCCTTTGGGTTTACCTGATAAAGAAGATGATCCTACTGATAAACCGATTAAAGTAGATGAAAATCGAACCATGACAGTGATGTTAGGGGACAATGATAAAATGGTTTATTACATGGGTTTGCTAGCTACTCCTATTGCTGGTCCAACTGATATTTCTTATGGAAAAGAGGGAATTCGTAAAGAATTATTGAAAAGAAAAAAATCAGTAGTAGAATATACTCAGGATAAAGACAAAGGTTTAATTGTTATCATCAAACCAAGTAAAAAATCAAATTACCGAAATTTAGTTGATATACTAGATGAGATGGCAATTGTAGGTGTCCCTTCAAATGCAATTGTAAATGATTTTTCCCCTGAAGAACTAAAATTGTTAGAAGGTAAATAAAATTTTGTATTTACTCTATAACCTAATAATTAAGAAAAATGAAATTAGATATATTCACAAACCAATGGCTTGATATTGTATTCGAGGGTCGTAATAAAGCTTATGGCGCTTACGAACTAAGAAAATCAAATAACAAGACTACTGTTAGAGCACTTATATTCGGTGCAATTGTTTTTGCTATAGCAGTTAGTATGCCTCTTATTTTAGGTTTATTGCCAAATTCTTCAGATGGCGATGACACTTTAGATACTAAAATTGTTAGTATCAAATTGCCACCTAAGAAAGAAGAAATTAAAAAAGATATTCCGCCACCGCCACCGCCACCACCAAAAGTAGATCAAGTAAAATTCGTGAAACCAGTGGTTGCTAAAGCAGAGGAGGTAACAGAAGAACCACCTAAAACGGTAGAAATTAAAGATAAAAAATTAGGTGCTGAAACGATAAAAGGTGATCCTGATGCTGTTCCAACTGTTGAGCCTGTTGGTACTGGAACTGCTGCAGTAGTTGAAGAAGTTGATAACCAAATCTACAATACCGCAGGTATCGAAGTTAAACCTGATTTTCCTGGAGGTATTGAGAAATTTTACAAATTTGTAGGTAACAACTATCAAACACCAGAAGAAGAAGGGTTAAAAGGTAAAGTATATGTTACCTTTGTAGTAGAAAAAGATGGTTCATTAACAGATATCAAAGTTATCAGAGATATTGGTTACGGAACTGGAAAAGAAGCCATCCGTGTTTTGAAGAAATGTCCGAAATGGACTCCAGGTGAGCAAAATGGTAAAAAAGTTAGAGTACTGTATTCACTTCCAATTACTATTCAATCTGCAGAATAATGTTAAATAACATACTTAATAATATTAAGAAGAAATCGCTTAAAGAGCGATTTCTTCTTGTTTTAGGAATTTTGTTTTTTTGT
>JAYTBZ010000303.1:0-2962 GCA_043736705.1 Flavobacterium sp.
GACAAAGATGATCAAGCATTAGCCAAATTTAAAAAAGTGGCAGCTGATTTTCCGCGAACTCCAGAAGCGCTTGAAGCAGTTGCAACCGCGCGATTGATTTATGTAGACAATGGCAGAGTAGATGAATATGCAACTTGGGTTCGAACCTTAGATTTTGTAGCTGTAACCGATGCTGAATTAGATAATGACACCTATCAAGGCGCCGAAAAACAATTTCAACAAAACAACACCAAGCAAGCCATAGCGGGATTTAACGGATATATAAATCAGTTTCCTCGCGGAATTCATGCTCTGCAGGCGAATTATTATTTAGCACAACTGCATTATGCTGAAGGTGCTGAGAGTAAATCAATTCCTAATTATGAATATGTGATTGCGCAATCCAGAAGTGAATTTACAGAACAATCGTTGTTGCGATTGGCCCAAATTTCCCTTAAAAATAAGGAATATGAAAAAGCAATTCCGGTTTTAATTCGATTGGAAAACGAGGCAGACCTTGCTCAAAATAAAACATTCGCACAATCAAATTTGATGAAATCCTATTATGATAAAAAGGATTATCCTAACTCTGGTATTTATGCAGAGAAGGTTTTGATGAATCCAAAAACAGATAGCAATGTAAAAAGTGATGCGCAAATTATCATCGCACGAGCCGCAATTGCGACAGGTGATGAAGATAGAGCGAAAGTAGCTTACGCCAAATTAATGACTGTAGCCAAAGGAGAATTAGCTGCTGAAGCGTTGTATTATGACGCTTATTTCAAAAATAAAGAGGATAAATTTGAAGCTTCGAATACGGCAGTACAAAAGCTTGCAAAGAGTTATTCCAGCTATAAATATTTTGGAGCTAAAGGATTAGTCCTAATGGCAAAGAATTTTTACGGATTGAAAGACAGTTATCAAGCAACGTATATTTTAGAAAATGTCATTCAAAATTTCACTGATTTTTCAGATGTGGTTGCCGAGGCTCAAAAAGAATTAGACCGAATCAAAACAGAAGAATCTAAAACAAATTCATCCATTACTAAGTAAAGAAATTTGGGAGTTAGGTTAAGAAAACAAAGAGAATAGGCATGAAATCTTTAAAATGACCGAAGCCAAAAAATAAAGAGAATGAATCTACCTTTTTACATCGTTGATGTTTTTACAGAAAAAAAATATGCTGGCAATCAATTGGCTGTTTTCTTAGATGCCAATTCATTAAGTACCGAACAAATGCAACAAGTTGCGCGCGAAATCAACTTTGCAGAAAGCACTTTTGTTACAAAAATTGATAGTGAAAAGAGCACAGCAACGATTCGCATATTCACGCCTGAACATGAAATGCAGTTTGCGGGACATCCCATCATAGGAACTTCATGGGTTTTGATGCATAAAGTATTAAAAAATCAACCGGATAAAATCACAGTCTCTGTTCCTGTAAGTGAAATTCCCGTGCGTCAAGTGGGAGATTTGGTATGGTTGCAAGCTGCTCAACCTCAGTTTTTGGATGTTTTTTCAAAGGAAGATTTTAAGATTTTTAGCAACTTAAGTAGTACTGATTTTGAGGATAACTTTCCTATTCAAGAAGTTACTACAGGAAGCGCATTTGTAATTGTTCCATTAAAAACTAAAAATGCATTGCAGAATTTAATTTTAGATAAGGAGAAGACGAATGAATGGTTAAAAAAGTATTGTAAAACCAATCATAGAGCCTTGTATTTTTATTGCATAGAAGATGAAAAGCTCAGTAGCAGAATGCTTTGTATCGAAAATAATCAACTTATTGAAGATGCAGCAACGGGAAGCGCTAGCACTTGTTTACAGGCTTTTTTGTTAAAATATTATGCAACCGAAATTCAGATGATCAACCATCAGGGAGATTTTATAAATAGACCGTCACAAATTTATTTTGATGGAAAATTGACCAATAATGATTTTGATATCAATATTGGCGGTAAATCGCAATTCATTGCAAAAGGCGATTGGGAAGTTTAAATAGAAGAAGCACAACGAATAATTAGAAATCAAGAAGAAAAATAACAGCGTATGGCATTGGAGCAATCAAACATAGCATCATTTACAAATAAGACAAAAAAGTATTCTGAAACCTACTTTTTTAGTCGAATGGGAGTTGGGATTCTTTTTCTTTTAGTTTCGCAATTTACTTTTGCACAAAAGAAAGAGCAAATAGGAACCGTAACTGTAAATGTGGTAAAACCATACACGCCAAAAATTTCGGATGCTTTTAAACCAAAAGAAATACCAGAACTGGATGAGGAAGGAAATGCAAAAAAGGAAATAATAAAATATTCTATATTTTCCTTTCCCGTAGCTTCTACCTTCACGCCTTCTAAGGGAAAAGCCGAAGGTGTTGAAAAAGAAAAACAAGCGCTTTTATATAAAAATTACGCCACTTTTGGTGTGGGTAGTTACGGAACTTTTATTGGAGAATTGTTCGTTAATCATGATTTAAATGATACGGATTATGTAGGAGGCATGTTTCGCCATCATTCTTCCGAAGGCGGAATACAAAATGTAGCACTCGAAAATCGTTTTTATGATACCTCAGTGGACTTGATGTATGGTTCCAATCAAAGAGACGTATCCTGGAATTTAGACTTAGGATATCAAAATCAAATATACAATTGGTACGGATTGCCAACGTATTTTGGGAGTAGTTTAACGCCACAAGATAAAGCGACTTTGATTAATAGTATCAGTCCGCAGCAAACGTATGGAACGTTATCATTAGGCGGTAATATTGGTTTTAAAGAAAGTGTTTTAAACAAAGCAAGCTTTCAGTATCATCACTTTTCGGATGCTTCAGGAACTTCTGAAAACCGATTTTATGCAAAGCCAACGGTAACGTTTGATGTTATGGAAAGTGCCGTAAAAACAAATATTATTGTTGATTATGTGGGCGGAAGTTTCAAGAATAATTATTCTAAAACAAATACGGAGCGTGTAAAATATGGTTTTA
>JAYTBZ010000304.1:0-2951 GCA_043736705.1 Flavobacterium sp.
AAACGAATCACTTTTTACATTTTTAGAAACCGCATTACATTGGCTAGACAACCACGATGAAATAGCTAATTTTCACCTAATCCTATTATTAGAAACTACAAAATATTTGGGATTTTACCCCGATACTTCTGATGTCGATATGCCTTTTTTTGAAATGATTGAAGGTGTTTTTACACCTTTTCATGCCGTTAGTTCGCTCACTGAACATGAAAGCAATTTGTTTAAAAAACTCATTGATTTAAAATTCGACAACAGTCAAAAGATCTTTCATGTCATAGAACGGCAAATTGTTTTGAGAATACTGATTGATTACTATAGTTTTCACTTGGACGGCTTTAGAAAACCAAAATCACTAGATGTTTTAAAAGAGGTTTTCTCCTAAATTCTTGGGCGTGTCCCTGCGTAAAAACTCCGGGTCAGGCTGTTCGCTGTATCTTTTATTCCGTAAACTCCATAAAAGGATGCCGCTTCCATCCCTCACGCAAAACCTCAAGATAAATTGTACAAAAACAATAGGTTTGTAATTCATTTTGTACTATTTGTATGTATATTAGCGGAAATAAATACTGCTATTTGCAAGATAAAGCACCTTGTTTTTGGGTGCATAGGCATTGTTATTTAGCTAGTGTAAACTAGTTGTACGTTAAATTGAAAAAATCAAAATTGTGAAATATCTTATCAAAAATTAAATATATTTACAGTAACAAATAAAAGTAAATGAAATCAATTGTAGTTTTTAATAATAAAGGGGGGGTTGGAAAAACAACATTACTATGTAATCTTGCATCGTATCTTTCTATAAAAGAAGAAAAAAAAATTTTAATAATTGACACAGATCCTCAGTGTAATGCTACAGCATATATGTTTCCATATCCACAAATTGAAGAGATTTATTCAAATAATAAAGATACTATTTATGAGATCGTTAAGCCACTACAAAGAGGGAAAGGATTTAAAGAGGGAAAGCTACCAATAATCACAAGTCCTTTTTTTAATGTAGATGTTATAGTGGGAGACCCGCAACTTTCATTAAGTGAAGATTTTTTAAGTAAGGATTGGTTAGATGGAAAATCAGGTGATTTTAGAGGACTACAAACCACACTTTTATTTAAAGACTTATTATCTAAATTACAAGAATATGACTATGTTTTTTTTGATGTGGGTCCTTCTCTAGGTGCGTTAAATAGATCTGTACTAGCTGCTAGTGATTTTTTTATTGTGCCTATGTCCTCAGATATTTTCAGTTTACAAGCTTTAGAAAATATTTCAAAATCTTTAAAAGAGTGGAGTTCACAACTTACAAGAGGTTTAAATGACTATAAAGATAAGGAGGGAGAAGGATTCTTTATTGATGGTAAAGAAATTTCTTGGCATTTAAAATTTGGTGGTTATATAACACAACAATACACGGCAAAAACTGTTGAAGGAAAAAAGCAACCTGTTAATGCATATGAAAAAATCATTAAAAAAATCCCTGCAACGGTTAAAAAACATTTACTATCAATAAATCCTATTCAGATTTCAAAACCTTTAATTGGTGAAATAACAAATTTACATAGTTTGGTTCCTTTATCTCAAAATAGTAGTGTTCCCATTTTTAATTTGAAATCAGAACATGGCGTAGTGGGTGCACATTTTAATAAGGTAAAAGAATACGAAAAAACGTTAGCCGAATTGTCTAAAAATCTTGTGAACAACTTAAACGAATTATCATGATTGATTGGCCCGTTGATCTAGTTGAAGATATTGCAAGACGAAAATGTGTTTTAGTTTTAGGTGCTGGAGTTTCAAAAAATTCCACAAACATAGCAGGTGATCGACCTAAAGATTGGAAAGAATTTCTGATGTCAGCATCGGAAAATATTATAGGAAAAACAGAAATTAGAAAGCAAATAAGCTCTGGCGATTTTCTTACTGCTTGTGAATTAATCAAAAAAGAACTTGGTCGTGACGATTTCAACACTTTAGTTAGAAAGGAATTTCTCATCCCTCAATTTAAACCCGCTATTATTCACCAACACATTTACAACTTAGATTCTAGAATAATTATCACTCCAAATTTTGATAAAATTTACGATACTTATGCCAACACTACTTCCCACGGAAGCATAATTGTGAAAAAATTTAACGAGAATGATATTGCGGACTGTATTAGGAGACCTGAACATTTAATTATTAAAATTCATGGTTCTGTTGAGTCACCTGATAATTTAATTTTTACTAGAAAAGATTATTCTGAATCAAGAACAAAATATAGAGATTTTTATCATTTAATTGATGCGCTATCTATTACTCATACTTTTATTTTTATAGGTTGTGGGACTAATGATCCTGATATACGTTTACTACTAGAGGATTATTCTTTTAGATTTGCTCAAAACAAAAAGCACTATATCATTATGTCCAAAAATGCTGTACACACAAAAGTTAGAGAGGTTATCAGCGAAACGATGAGTCTTAGAGCCCTGCTTTATGACCCTATAAATCATCACGAAAAGCTTACAGAGTCTCTTAAAGATTTAGTCGATAAAGTTGAGATAAAAAGGAATGATTTAGCTGCAACAATGGACTGGTAAAAAAAACATTGCCCCTACAGTGCAAATTTATTTCTTCAGTTCGCTTGCACTCGTGAATAACCTGATAGCGCGGATTTGCAATCCGTTCCCACAAAAATTAGCAAGTTTGTCTAATCCAGCGCAGTCGAGATTCAATTTTAGCATTGAAACTACCAAAATTGTTTGGCAAACCAGTAAATGATTTTTTTGAATTAGAAGGGGATGAATAAAAGTCTTTTTGTCTCTTTGACAAAATCCCAATAGATCGATTTTGGCTTAAAGCGTAACTTTCGACCTACGACTTTCAACTTTCGACTTTAATTTATTACTTTCGCACTTCGATTAAAGAAAAGGATAAAATGAGCACAAAATTTACTGAATACAAAGGACTTGACT
>JAYTBZ010000305.1:0-14510 GCA_043736705.1 Flavobacterium sp.
TTTGGATTAGGTTTTGGTGAATCTGATAACTTTTCAGGAACTGACAGAATGGGTAATTTTATTGCTGGTGTTACTGGTCAAATTAAATTATCTAATAGAGTTGCATTGACTGGAGATTTTACAACAATTCTTAATGCTAAACAAAACCGTACTTTTGATGGTGCAAGTACAATAGGTTCTCCTGGTTTCGGCGGTGTACTTTTTAATGGTACTGTAGGTTTAACTGTTTACTTAGGTGGTAATGAAAAACATGCTGACTGGGTAATTGATAATTATAGCGAAATCGAAAACTTGAGACAACGTATTGCTGATATTGAAACTTCAATGTTAGATACTGATAAAGACGGTGTTGCTGATTACCTAGATCAAGAGCCAAACACTATCGGTGGTGTAATGGTTGACTCAAAAGGTAAATCAATTGATTTGAACAACAATAATGTTCCTGACGAATTGGAAAGCTATTTGCTTAAGACTTACGGAAAAAATACAGATAAATCATCTATCGTAAACAACAATTCATTAATTAAAAACTTAATTAACGAAGGATATGTAAGTACTTATTTTGATTACAACAAATCAACTCCTACTAACGTTTCTACTGAAGGAATCGATTTTATCTTAACTTACTTGAGAAACAACCCAGATGCATCAGTTGACATTATTGGTCATGCAGATGAATTAGGAAGATCTGAGTACAATGATAAATTATCTACAGCTAGAGCAAACAGTGTTAAAGAAACTTTAATTAGAGCAAATATTAGCGCTTCTAGATTAAACGTTGTAGCAGCTGGTGAAGATTCTTCAGTTGATAAAGATTCAGATGCAGCTAGAAAATTAGTAAGAAGAGTTACTTTCAGAATAAAATAATCTCTTTTTTTATATTACAAAGCCCTAAAAGAAATTTCTTTTAGGGCTTTTTTTATGCCTTTTCAATTTTAGTTTACTGCAATTATAATCGCTTTGATTTGATAAAAGTTCCTTTAAATTGAATTTTAGATTTCAAAGAATAGAAGTACTTTTGAAAAAAATAAAATCACCCCATTTTGAAAACCCTTTTAGATATTGAAAACTGGTCCAGAAAAGAACATTTTCATTTTTTTAGACAATTTGAAGAACCGTTTTTCGGCGCTACCGTAGAAATCGATTGCACGCAAGCTTATGCGACTACAAAATCATTAAACACCTCTTTTTTCATTTATTATTTGCACAAAACATTAAAGGCGGTTAATGCTACCGAATCTTTTCGCTATAGAATTTCTGGAGATCAAATATACGTTTGCAAACAAATTAATGCTTCGACAACAATAAGTCGCAGCGACGGTAGTTTTGGATTTTCTCTAATCGAATTCAACCCTGATTTTGAAATTTTTACTGCAAATGCCTTAGCAGAGATAGAAAGAATACAAACTACAACCGGTTTATTTACTCGAACTTTTGAGGATGACAATGTGATCCATTTTTCGGCTATTCCCTGGCTCGATTTTACTTCCTTGTCACATGCTAGAAGCTATACTTTTCCCGATAGTTGTCCTAAAATCTCTTTTGGGAAAATGAAAATTAATGAAAACGGAAAAAGAACCATGCCCATGTCTATTCATGTACATCATGGCTTAGTCGATGGCTTGCACTTGGGACAATTTGTAGATTATTTTCAAGAAATAATGAATCAATAAAACGCGAGACTATTTTATAATAACATTTCGTTTTACTTCTGTTGAAGAACCAACTGCTGAAAAATATTTATGTTCCCAATAGCATTTCATCCTATTTATCAGCATCCGTTGCCCGAAGGACATCGTTTTCCGATGCTGAAATATGAATTGCTACCACAACAATTACTTCATGAAGGAACGGCTTTGGAAACTGATTTTTTTAAACCTGAGCGATGTGATTTAGCTCCCGTTTTGGCTATTCATACAACTGCCTATGTGAATAATTTACTCCGACTCACATTAGATACAAAAGCAGCACGCAAAATTGGTTTTCCGCTTTCAAAAGAATTGGTAGAACGAGAATTGATAATTGCGCAAGGAACCATTACTGGAGCTCAAAAATCATTCGATACCAAGGTGTCGTTTAATATCGCTGGCGGCACACATCATGCCTTTACAGATCACGGAGAAGCTTTTTGCTTGTTGAATGATCAAGCCATTGCTGCTCAATTTCTATTGAATCATAAACTCGCTAAAAAAATACTAATCATCGATTTAGATGTGCACCAAGGTAATGGAACGGCTGAAATTTTTCAAAAGAATCCGAATGTGTTCACGTTTTCTACGCATGGCAAAACCAATTATCCGTTTAAAAAAGAGACTTCTGACCTAGACATCGCTTTTGATGATGGAACAACTGATGATGAGTTTCTAAAAACTATTGGCGCTATAATTCCAAAATTAATTGAAAAACAAAAACCTGATTTTATCTTTTATTTAGCAGGAGTTGATATTTTAGCTTCGGACAAGTTAGGAAAATTAAGTTGTTCGCTGGATGGTTGCAAAAAAAGAGACGAATTGGTTTTTGAGCTTTGTTCAAAACATCAAATCCCCGTACAAGTTTCTATGGGTGGTAGCTACTCGCCTGATATCAAAACCATTATCGAGGCGCATGCCAATACGTTTAGAGTTGCAAAAAGTATTTTCTAAATTATTTCAATCCTTGGATACTTGCCCACAAATTCATAACAGTTCCTTGCTTTAGAAAAAAAACAGCACGAAATTCAAGCGAGGAAATTCATGCTGTTTTAATCTACTTATTATTTACTTAAAAGCAATACTTCATTAGCAACAATCTCAGTCACATAGCGCTTCTCTCCATTTTTATCGTCATAACTTCTGTGAGTAAGTTTTCCTTCTATTCCAATTTCTTTTCCTTTAACAACATATTTTTCAATAATATCAGCTGTTTTTCCCCAAGCCGTAACACGATGCCATTCAGTTTGCTCCACTTTATCACCGTTCTCTTTGTAATAGACATCATTTGTGGCGATGCTTACGGAGGCTAATTTTTTTCCTCCTTCTAATGTTTTTACTTCTGGATCTTGACCTACTCTTCCAATTAATTGTACTCTGTTTTTCATGGCGTGTAAATTTAAATATTAGTGTTTATAGTTACCTTGTTAAATCGTTCATTCGAATCAACAGGGCAAAGATGCGACAGGTTCAAAATTTAATTCGGTTACTAACTATTTACTTTCGGTTGTAACTATTTGTAACCGTTTGTAAATGGCTAAAAAATAATTACATTTGTTGAAAATCAAATTATTATGCAAGCCAAAATAAACAAAGTAGAGTTACGAAATCTCGAATTTGACGACTACAAAGAGCTTAAAAATTCTATGGTAGAATCATATCCTGAAATGGTAGGTTCTTACTGGAGAGAACATCATATCGAAAAATTACTGAGTCTTTTTCCCGAAGGTCAATTGGTAATTTTAGTAGATGGAAAAGTTGTTGGCTCAGCATTATCGCTCATTGTTGATGAAAGCTTAGTAGATAAAAATCATAATTACTCTGATATCACTGGGAAATATACCTTTTCGACCCACAATCAAAAAGGAGATGTCTTGTACGGAATTGATATTTTTATACATCCTAATTACCGTGGACTGCGCCTAGGCCGCCGATTGTATGATGCTCGAAAAGAGTTGTGCGAACAATTGAATCTAAAAGCCATTGTTTTTGCCGGAAGGATTCCTAATTATGGCAAGCACTCTGCTGCGCTCACTCCAAAAAATTACATAGAAAAAGTTAAAAGAAAAGAGTTGCATGATTCTGTTCTTTCTTTTCAGTTGAGTAACGACTTCCACGTGATTCGAGTCATGAAAAATTACTTAGAAGGTGATATGGATTCCAAAGAATTTGCTGTTTTATTGGAATGGAATAATATTTATTACGACGAAAGTCCAAAATTAATTAACCTTGCAAAAAGTGTTATTCGGTTAGGATTAGTGCAGTGGCAAATGCGTCAATTGAATAATATAGAAGCTTTATTTGAACAATGCGAGTTTTTTGTAGATGTAGTTTCGGGCTACGGAAGTGATTTTGCTTTATTTCCAGAACTATTTACAGCGCCATTAATGGCTGACTACAACCATTTATCTGAAGCAGAAGCCATCAGAGAACTAGCGCGGCATACAGATCCTATTCATAAACGATTTAAAGAATTGGCCATTTCTTACAACATCAATATCATTACCGGAAGTATGCCTTTTCTAGAAAATGGTACGTTATACAATGTGGGTTTCTTGTGTAAAAGAGATGGAACTTCAGAGATGTATGCTAAAATTCACGTTACTCCAAACGAAGTTCAACATTGGGGAATGACAGGTGGATCGCAAATTAAAACATTTGATACAGATTGTGGAAAAATAGGAATTGTAATTTGTTATGACGTAGAGTTTCCAGAGCTATCTCGATTACTGGCAGATGAAGGAATGAATATATTATTTGTACCTTTCCTAACCGATACGCAAAACGCCTACACTAGAGTGAAACATTGCGCACAAGCTAGAGCTATCGAAAACGAATGTTATGTAGCGATTGCGGGTTGTGTAGGTAATCTCCCTAAGGTGAATAACATGGACATTCAATATGCACAGTCGGCCGTATTTACTCCTTCAGACTTTGCTTTCCCTAGTAACGGAATCAAAGCCGAAGCTACTCCAAATACGGAGATGACATTAATTGTAGATGTCGATTTAGACTTACTTAAAGAATTACACGAGCATGGTAGTGTTCGAATCTTAAAGGATCGTAGAACCGACTTATACGACATCAAAAAAATAAATCCATGAACAAAACCTGTTTAGAATGTGGAGAAAAAATTGTAGGTCGTGAGGACAAAAAGTTCTGTAGTGACGGTTGTCGCAACGCTTACAATAATAAAATAAATAAAGATAGTACTAATTTCATGCGCAACATCAACAACAAGTTGCGCAAAAATTACCGCATTCTGTCCGAACTTAATGTGGAAGGAAAGTCCAAAACTACTCGGGCTAAACTCCTAAGCAAAGGTTTTGATTTTGATTTTTTTACCAATATTTTAAAAACCAAAACGGGAAATACCTATTACTTCCTGTACGACCAAGGCTACATGGTTTTAGACAATAATGAATACTACATGTTAGTCAAAAAAGACATTTAAATACCACAACCAAAAAACTAACCAACCAAAATGAAAAAAGATTACTCCCCAATTTTTTCAATCCTATTCATTCTATTAATTTTAGGATTAATTTACTTTACTATGATGCCCCATTGGACTTCAGATGAGGCTGTTTCTCCCGCTGAATTTTCTACCAAACGTGCTTTAAATCAAGTGAAAGCTATTTCAAAAAAACCACATTATGTAGGTTCACAAGAACACGAAGTAGTGGCTGATTATCTTATAAAAGAACTGAATAAATTAGGCTTAGAGACTACTGTTCAGCAGGGTTATACGCTAAGCGATTGGGGAAATCTTGTGCAATCAAAAAATATTCTGGCACGAATAAAAGGCACTTCCAGCGAAAAAGCGCTACTGTTGCTTTCACACTATGATAGCGCACCGCATTCCTATTCTAAAGGTGCGAGTGACGCAGGCTCAGGTGTGGCAACAATTCTAGAGAGTGTTCGGGCATTTTTAACTGCTAAAACACCTCATAAAAACGATATTATAATTCTGTTTTCTGATGCTGAAGAACTAGGATTAAATGGAGCTGCACTATTTGTAACGCAGCATCAGTGGGCAAAAGAAGTAGGTTTAGTGCTAAACTTTGAGGCGCGAGGTTCTTCTGGACCCAGTTATATGCTGATGGAAACCAACGCAGGAAATGCAGGATTAGTAAAAGAATTTGCTGCTGCTAATGCCACTTTTCCAGTATCAAACTCCTTGATGTACAGCATTTATAAAATGCTACCTAACGATACTGACTTGACTGTTTTTAGAGAGCAAGCCAATATTCAAGGCTACAATTTTGCATTTATTGACGATCATTACAATTACCACACGGCACAAGATGACAGCAACCATTTAGACAAAAATACACTAGCACATCAAGGTTCTTATTTGATGCCGCTATTAAAATATTTCTCAAATGCTGATTTAAGCGCTACTAAAGCTAACGAAGACTACATCTATTTCACCATACCTTTCACGTTCATCAGTTATCCTTTTAGTTGGATTTTACCCATGATAATTATTGCGGTCGTCATGTTTATCTTCCTATTGTTCTTAGGAAGAGCCAAGCGAATTTTATCATTCCGCGAAATTCTGACCGGTTTTATACCGTTTATAGGAGCTTTACTAGTTGCTGGATCACTTACCTTTTTCGGTTGGAAAGGACTATTGGCCGTTTATCCGCAATACAACGATTTACTTAATGGATTTACATACAATGGGCACGCTTACATCGCTGCATTTGTGTTGCTCTCTTTAGCGATTTGTTTTCTCTTTTACAATCGATTCTCTACAAAGAAAGTTACAATGAATCACTATGTAGCACCATTGTTTTTGTGGATACTGATTAATGGAGCTATTGCTTTTCGTTTGCAAGGAGCAGGATTTTTAATTATTCCCGTTTTCTTAGCCCTATTTATTTTTGGTGTTTTTATTGTAACTCAACGATCCAATAAAATCCTAAATATCATTTGTAGCATTCCCGCTTTAATTATCATAGTTCCGTTTATCCAAATGTTTCCAGTAGGATTGGGATTAAAAGTCCTGTTTGGAAGTGCACTCCTTACTGTTCTGACCTTTGGATTACTATTGCCTGTTTTTGGGGCTTTCGCCAAAAAGGGAATGTGGTCTATACTATTTTTTGTGTTAGCTATTTGCTTCTTTGCAAAAGCACATTCTGAATCCGGTTATGAGTATGGAAAAGCCAAATCCAATAGTTTATTATATGTCTACAACGCTGACACTGACAAAGCCAATTGGGCAACCTATGACAAAAATCTCGATTTATGGACCAAAGTTTATTTGGGTAAAAATCCAAAAGATGCTTCGGCTTTGAATGAATATCCGCTATTTAGTAAATACAATTCTGGATTTACATACGCAACGCCAGCCCCGAAAAAAAATCTTGCAAAACCAAACATAGCATTTCTTGAAGATCGTATAGAAGGAAATAAAAGATATTTAAAAATAAAAATTACCCCAAATAGAAACGTAAATCGATATGATATTTTTGCCAATGAAAAAATGGCTATCCACGATTTTATTGCTAATGGTGCGACTACATTAGGTCAAAAAAATTCTTTGTACGAACGCAAGGGCAAAAAAATAGTAAGTTATTATGTGGTGAATAATGCTCCTTTAGAAATACAATTTAACATCAATATTGCTACCGTTTTGGATATGGAATTAATGGAAAGTTCATTCGATTTAATGACAAATCCATTGTTTAAAATAGAGAAAAGAGAAAACTGGATGATGCCAACTCCTTTTGTATTGAACGATGCAGTGGTCATTAGACAAAAAATAAAAGCAAGTCCTATTGTGGTGGTACCTATTGTGAAAACTAATACAGTAAAAGGGTATCGTACAGCTATATTAAAGATTAAAAATGATAGTTTGAATAAACCACAATAAATAGACATTGGAATACAAAGAATTCAACGAAAAATTGCTTAAAATAGAAACAAATACGGCAATAAATTTAGTGATGTGTAGAGACTATACTTTGTTTTATCAAAATATGCGAAATCATAATGATTCATAAAAATGCAAATAAATAAGTCGCTAATTTTGAAATTATGGCAATAACAAGAAGGAAGTTCATTAAAACTGGACTTATTGCAGTAACGGGATTAATGTTGGTGGATATCTTTTGGATTGAAAAAATTTTCATAGAGATTAATGAGTTTTATATTGGTGCAGCAACAAAAAACACAAAAAACATAAAAGTCATTCAAATCTCTGACTTGCACCTCCAATCAGTAAACTATCAACTAACTCAACTGGCAAATAAAATAAACAAACTTCAGCCTGATTTGATTTTAATTACGGGAGATGCAATAGATAAATCTAACAACATTACTTTACTAGATGAGTTTTTAAAATTAATAGACCAGCACATAAAAAAAGTTGCAATTTTAGGAAATTGGGAATATTGGGGAAATATTGACATCAATAAATTGGATTCAATTTACACGAACAATAATTGTACTTTACTAATTAATCAAACGAAACAATTTTTATTTAATAATGAAACCATATCCGTAACTGGTGTTGACGATTTTTTAGGTGGTAAATCGGACATTGATATGGCAATCAAAGAATATAAAAAGAGCGATCACCATATAATTTTAAACCATTGTCCACAATATAGCGATGAAATAGCCAAACAACTAAGAAAAGATATCAATGTAGATTTTATTCTATCCGGCCATACGCATGGAGGACAAATAAATTTATTTGGTTTCGCACCTTTTTTGCCAAAAGGAAGTGGAAAATATATCAAAGGTTGGTATAATATTAATAATACAAAACTATATGTTTCAAAAGGTATTGGCACAAGTATTATTCCAGCACGATTTGGAGCTAGGGCAGAAATAGCGCTATTTCATTTAAAAAAATAAATAATGACAAAAATTAGCATTTTAGGTTGTGGTTGGTTGGGCTTGCCTTTGGCGAAAGCCTTAGTGAAAAATGAGTATTTAGTCTCCGGATCTACTACTTCTATAGAGAAAATAGCGGTATTAGAAAATGCAGGAATTGAACCTTTTTTAATTGTACTTTCAGAAAATAAAACCATTGGAAACCTAACTGAATTTCTCGCAGATTCTGAGATTCTTATTATCGATGTACCACCAAAACTTCGTGGCTCAGAAACGGAAAACTTTGTTTCTAAGATTAAAAATATCATTCCGTTTATAGAAAAATTAGCTGTTCAAAAAGTGCTTTTCATCAGTTCAACCTCAGTTTATAATGATGTCGATGTGTATGTTACTGAAGAGACAATTGCCAGACCTGCTACTGAAAGCGGGAAACAATTACTGGAAATAGAACAACTATTGCAAAGCAATATCAATTTTAAAACGACAATACTTCGTTTTGGTGGGCTAATTGGTGAGAATCGTCATCCCGTAAAATTCCTTGCAGGTCGGGAAAATCTAGAAAATCCTAATGCGCCCATAAACTTAATTCATCAAGAAGATTGCATAGGGACAATAAACGCTATTTTGTCACAACAGGTTTGGGGCCAAACTTTCAATGCGGTTGCACCGTATCATCCTACTAGAGCGGAATATTATACTCAAAAGGCTGTCAATTTGAATTTGGCTTTGCCCAAATTCAACACTAATAGCAATGCTAGTGGAAAAATAATTTTAAGCGATTATCTAGAAACCGTTTTAAAGTATACTTTTACACAACCAAATTTGTAATGTGAAAACTAAAATTAAAAATGCCGTTTCGTCAAAAATTAGTGCGATTGGACTACCTATTTTGGCTTTGTGCTGGATTAGTTTTTTTTGGGGAACTACTTGGATTGCTTCGAAGGAAGGCGTAAAACACATGCCTGCTCTACAACTGGCAGCTATTAGACAATTTATCGGTGGTTTTATTTACATTGCCTTTTTCTTATTCAAAAAAACGCCTTGGCCCAAAGGCAAACAATGGAAAACCATATTCATTTTAAGTATCGTTAATTTTGTTTTAAGTAACGGGCTTAGTACTTGGGGTGTAAAATACATCAGTAGTGGCTTAGGAGCTATCATTGGAGCTATTGTTCCTTTGTGGATTGTGATTATTACTTTTTTTAGAGGAGAGCGATTGGCGCGATTAACGGTTATGGGCTTGATTGTCAGTTTTGCTGGTATTTGCGTCATCTTTTACGATCATTTGAGTGATTTTATGATTCCTGATTTTAGATTCGGCATTATTTTATCCTTAATAGCAACGCTAACTTGGGCATTTGGTTCCTTATACACCAAGAAAAAAGCGGCTAGTTTTAATCCCTATTTTAGTTTGGGATTACAAATGTTTATATCCAGTATTTTACTTTTTGCCTATAATGGAGCAACAGGAACATCGGTGAGTTTGACTGCGATTCCAGCAATTTCCTGGTGGTCGATAGCGTATTTAGTTGTTTTTGGTTCTGTACTTACTTTTATTGCTTTTATTTATGCACTGCAAAATCTTCCTGCCGAAATCAGTAGTGTTTATGCGTATATTAATCCCATTATTGCAGTTTTACTTGGCGCCGCAATCTTTGGAGAAACATTAAATGCTGCTATAGCCATTGGTGGTGGCGTTACCTTATTTGGATTGTACTTGGTTAATTATTCGTTAAGAAAAGGACGCATTAAGGAGTAAAAGTATCCGATATTTTCAACTCATGTACTAAATTTTAGGAGCAGGCTTTTATCCTCACAAGCCATAATGTCCTGCTGTACGCTCCAATCTCCTGTGCCATCCCGAAGTTTCGGGACTGGCACAGGAGGATTTCTACTCCCATCAGGGCTACAAAGATCGTATCGATTTTCATTACCATAATAGCTGTGCGCCATTTACATCTGGAACGACCAAATAGAGAAACTTAAATCCCTGAAATACGTTAATTTCCTTTTTAAATAGCTTGGCATTACTTCATCTGTTTGCTGACCCGCGTGTGCATGCTGTGCCCCAATGTTTAGTAAACAAAACAAGTCAAAAAGCTACATTCTATAAAAAGAATTTAACTTTAAAAAAAAATGAAACTTTCAACTTATTTTAAATGAAGAAGTTTAGATTTGTTTGAATAACTTATTATAGTAAGCACTGCATGTTATTCCACGCTAATAGCTCTATGAAATACATATCCGAACGATTGGGAGATTTTAAAAAATCACTAAAAATGGGTATTTCTTACATGATTTAAATTTTATATTTTTGGCCCGCTACTAAGAAAAATATCACTAATTTTAAATCTATGAAACAAACCAACAACAAACCAACAACAAACCAACAACAAACAAACCACAGAACTCAAGGTTTAATACGTAAATTTATTGTGCTTGTAATTCTAGTACTAACATGTACTAACTGTCAAGTAGATGAACAAGTACTAAAAAGCAATGAGGCGCATAATGGAGCCGACAAAGGCGAAATTAGTTTTAAACAATTCGCAACTGAAACAGGTACGCTACATTTTAAAACAGCTTTAGCAATTCATAATAATAAAAATATCTACAGTAAATCAATTAATGAACTTTCTGAATTTTACATTGACACAATTGCCATTAGAAAATTAATAAGCAAAAATCAAAAGGCAACTTATACTTTTAGAATATACCCTTTGTTTAAGAAAAATGAACCAAATGAATTTTATAATCTTGTTTATCATAAAGTTAACGATAGTTGGACTACATCGGTATTTCTACTAAAAAAGAATCTTAACCCCAATATTAAAAATAGGCCTTTTGAGACAATTGAAAAAATTACTAGCCAACTAAAAGTACCTAATAAAACCCAAAAAACAGCTGCTGAATGTTTTCAGTTTTATACTGAGATTCGATGTGATGGTAGTTGCCCAGGCGCTTGCGACGGTTTAAAATGCGAAAAAGGAGTCTGCTATTATATCGGAATAGCTCAAGTTAGTTGTGGTGGTGGATTTCAGACATCAACTACTCCTATAAACTATCCTAATACGGACAATAATAATACAGGTGGCGGATCGTACACTGACTTTGTTTTTAACCCCAATACACTTAAAAACTTAGATATAAATGATCCTAATTATGTTAATCTCTGGAATACAGTTAATGTTTGGACTGCTTTAGATGGAACTGAAATATTGTTTTTTAGAAATGATGCCCAAAACATGATTTTCTTTGATGCAACAATACAATATCAAATTGATAATAATTGGTCAAGTGAAAGTGCTCTAATTGCTAACTCATTAAGAAAAGCTAAGTTTGAAAACCCTGATAGCAATTTTGATGTAGAGGCCTCTTTTAAATCACCTTTCAATATTGATTTATCTAAAGTAACTCCAAACATAGCAGATACAGATGCTATTCGTAAACAGAAAATAAAATTTAAATGTGTTTATGATAAACTCATTCAATCTCCCAAATTTAAAGAATTATTTCTTGACATGTTTGGAGAGAACATGAGACCCAATGTAACTTTTGAAATAGCAAACATTGATAATAACGCAAACGGTAATACAAAAATATCTTCAGATAATCCAATGAATAACACAATAACCATTGACACTGATTTATTGCAAAATGGCAATACTATTTCAATCGCAAAGACTATAATTCACGAATGCATACACGCTTATCTGAACGTAAAGTTATGCGATCCAAGTATTGGCATGAGCATCGCCAGCTTGAGCAATATGGATGTTTACAACTGCATAAATCAATATTACAATAACTTTTCGGCTGGGCAAAACCAGCATAGTTTTATCTACAATTATATGTTGCCCACTTTACAAACCACTTTATCTCAGGTAAAAGATTTGTTGGTTTCGCCATCAAATAATGCAGAAATGGAAACCTTAACTATGCACATTCCTTATGACACTTCACCTGGCACACCTTGGAATTGGAATGTTTTTTATCAAAATCTATCATTAAGTGGATTACAAGATTGTTCTTTTTTTAAATCTGAAATCGGAACTTTTGATAGTAATGGAGTAATTTTAACGACTATTGATCAAACGAAAATGCAAAGCTATAATCAATATAATAATCGAGGACGTGAGAACTTACAAAAAACCTGTAATTAAAATTTATATGAAAAATTTATTTGTAATGGTTGTATTAATATTCAGTATTAAATTTTATTCTCAAGATTTAGAAAAAATCAAAAAAGCGGACACTGTGTACGTCTACTTCAAATATAATAAAAATAAACAGCATCATAATAAAGAAATAACAGGAAACACAAAACAAGAATATGACTATTATTATTATATTTTTAGTGATATCCCTAATTATCAAAGCATGACTTTTTTTCATCATCCTCTATTAAGTCCCGGAGTGAGAATAGAAAAAAAATCTTTTTTAAAACAAAAAAAGGAACTTATCATAACTTTCAATTTTTTGACACAATTTGATTTAGGTAAAGCAACACAACTTATTGAGAATAAAAAAGTCTATTTAATAGATTCAAAAGATTTTAGGTGGGGAAAAATTAAATTAAAAGAAGTTAAAGTTGAAGGAACTGTACCAAATGTTGAGGAATAAAAATTTCTTGAAATGTATCTACCCCACCAACCCCCATCTTGATATTAACCTGAAACCCCTTGGAACTGGAATAATTATTATAAAAGCATCATTTTAAAAGGACTGGAGGAAACAAGATCATACAAAGTTGATTATCTAGCATTGACTGCGTCTGATGCATTATATTTTATTTCGAACTATATCAACATAGGGATCACTTGGCTTGATAAAAATTAAAGATTATGAAAAACTTTCTAATTACTATCACATTCTATTTAATATCCATATCAATACACAGTCAAAATTATAATTCTCTAAAAGAGTCCGACACTATATATATTGAATTCAAAGGAAAAATCAACGAAAAAAAATACGCTATTGATACTAGAGTTCAACCAACTAATTTTGATGAGAGGGCTTACAATTTTATTATACCCGGAAAGTTTGGGCTTTACTTTCAACACCCAAAGTTTAAAAATTGGGAAAAAAAAGTAGCAAATATTGTCTCTGAAGTGAAGAAAGTAAACAAATCATTTTTAAAAAAAATAAAAAACATATAATTGGAATAAATTTTAAAAAAAAATATGAGAAGAATGACATTATATGTCAGTTGTTTACACAGTTGAAAGTATTTTATATTATTGATTTTACCGAAAAGAAAAAAGGCGAAGTTCTGTTATATGAAGTTAATTCGATGAATGTTTGTCCGGTGTCAGAATAATGAAATGTATTGATGTAAATCGTTTTTCCCATAAGCCTATGCAATCCAACTAGCGCTCGTTTACAACAGGCGCTTACTTACCATATAAAAACAAGTCATAGCGTTTGCAACGCGGTCCATTAAAACAGCATTATTGCTGCTTTTTTTGTTAGGAAATTAAAACCTACTCACTTAGCCCCGATGGAAGCGGCATCTCCCGATATAGAAAAACAAGGCTTTTTTGCCGTAGTTTTTATTTATCAGGAATACAGCGCACAGCGGGACGAATTGTGAAGTGAGCAAAAAAGTGCTGCTCCTAAAAAACAACAACTTTCCACTACTTAAAATTTGACTTTGCACCATAAAAAAAACCCATTCGCCTAAACGAATGGGTTTTGCATTTATAAGATGCTGGATTACCAGATTCTAACACGTTTTTCAGGTGCTATGAACATCCCATCATTTTCTTTGATATCAAAAGCTTGATAGAAAGTATCAATGTTTTGCAAAGGCACATACGCACGGTACATTCCTGGAGAGTGCGGATCTGTTTTTACTTGGTTTTTCAAGGCCTCATCACGCATTTTTGAACGCCAGATCGTTGACCAAGAAATAAAGAAACGCTGCTCAGGCGTGTATCCATCAATCAAGCCTGGATTTCCGTTTTCTTT
>JAYTBZ010000306.1:0-6385 GCA_043736705.1 Flavobacterium sp.
TCTGCTTCCGAATCAAATTCTTGAAGTGACAGATTGTCAATAGTAAGTATTTTATGATTTGACATAGTATTATTTAAGTCTTTTTGTCATTAAAAATTGTAACTTTTAAGCAAATATAAGGTTTCAGAATATTCTTTTTAAACAAAATCATTGTTTAAATCTTATTATTCGCAAAACTTTAAAAGAGTCAATCTCCATGCCAAAACACAATCACTTTGTGCTATTTCCCATTCAAAACAACTTTTTTTGATAGTGAGAACTGTAACCAAATAAAACAATTTAGAATAGGTCAAAAGAAAAAATGTACTTTAGTTTTATAAAACTGTAACAAACGAAAAAATTACAAGTCCTTATAATAAACTAAAATAACCTGTTTGAGTTTCACCAACTATACTATCGAAAAATTGATTGTGCTTTGCCAGCAAAAAAATCAAAAAGCACAATGTGAGGTTTACAATCGCTATGCAAAAACGATGTTTAATGTTTCGCATCGAATTGTAAAAGATGTTCATTTTGCAGAAGACGTTATGCAGGAAGGTTTTTTAAAAGCATTTACGAAAATAAATGATTACAAGAAAGAAGTAGTCTTTGGGGCTTGGTTAAAAAGAATCATCGTGAACTGTAGTATTGATTTTTATAAAAAAAACAATCAATTCAAACCTGAAGATTTTGATACTACACTTTATAAAATTGAAGAAAATGATACCGCTTCAATAGAAAGTTCAAATTTTAATGAACTAAAAGTAAAACAAATTTTAGAGACTATAAACACGCTTAAATACAATTACAGAATGGTTTTAACCTTATTTTATATTGAAGGATATGATCAAGAGGAAATCAGTGAAATTCTGAATATCAGTTATGCCAATTGCAGAACTACACTCAGTAGAGCTAAAGATTGTTTACGTAAAAAACTAGAGGAAATATGAAAAAGGAAAATATTAAACTGGATCAATTATTTGAAAAATTTGAAAATGAATGGGACATCGAGACCCTTGAAGGCAGTCATGAAAAACGATTTCTTAAAAAATTGAAGCCTGAAAAATTAAATTGGAAACGCTTAGTTTCAATTGGTATTGCAGCTTCCATAATAATCATGCTGGGACTTTCCATTTTCAATACAACACCTAAAAAAACAGAAGATTTGCGGTTTGCATCCAAAGAAACTAAACAAACCGATTCTATTTTTACAATTTTAATTGAAAATGAATTAGAAAAAATTAAGGAAAAGAAATCACCTGAAAATGAAAGAATAATTGCCGATGCACTCAAGCAAATGAGAACATTAGATAGTGATTATGCAAAAATAATTAAGGAATTAGAAACCAATGGCGAGAGCAAACAAATCATTTATGCGATGATTAGCAATCTTCAAACGCGAATTTCATTTTTGCAAAATGTTCTGTTACATATTGAAAATACTAAAAAATTAAAAAAAATAGCTGATGAAAAAACAATTTAAACTAGTCCTATTATTGGTTTTAATACCATTTTTAGGATTTTCGAATGAGCCTGATTACATCCATTCTAAACAAAAAATCATCAAGAAAACGTATTTCGTGAATTCGGATGCAGGTCTTTACATTGATAATTCATACGGTACTATTTCTGTAACAACTTGGGATGAAGATAAAACCGAATTAGATATTGTAATAAAAGTGAGTGGTGACAACGAAAATTGGGTTAACCAACGTTTAAACGATATTGATATTGATATCGTTGCGCTGAAAGGATTAATTACTGCAAAAACCATTTTTGGAAATTCCAATAATAAAAGCACCGGTAAAAATAATAGTTTCCAAATTAATTATACACTGAAAATTCCGAAAAATGGAAGTGTAAAATTGTATAATAAATATGGAAACATTAATACAACGGATTTATTTTCTGAGGCAGAAATTAAATGTAAATATGGAAAAATTGCATTAGGCAGATTATCCGGCAACACTAACAATGTACTCGTAGAATATTGCTCTAACTCGACTATTTCATTTTTAAAAAATGCAACTATTATTGCAAAATATTCAAATTTAAAAATTGGAGAAGTCATAAAACTTGACTTGACTTCAGATTATACCGATATTGAAATTCAAGAAAGCGATTTTATCAAATACAGCAGTAAATATGGAACTATTAAAATTCAGAATGTAAAATCCTTAGATGCAAGTGGCAATTATTTAACGCTCAAAATTGGTGAACTAACTAATAATCTAAAACTGGCTACCAGATACAGCAATGTGACTATTGGTTCTATCAACGCCAAAGCTAATTCGGTAAATATTGCCGCTGGTTATACTGGATTAAATATTGGATTTGATGCTGATTTTGCTTTTGATTTTAACGTTTCTGTAAAATATGCTAATTTTAAGTATGACAATGAATTAGAAATTGATTCAAAAGAGGACTATAATAACTTGAAAAAATATACTGGATTTTACAAGAAAAAAGGAGTTAACACTGTTTCTATACTATCTGATTATGGAAATGTAGCACTTCTGAAAAAACAATAACTCTAAAACTTTAATAATGAAAAAATCAATTAAATTATTTGTTAGTTGCTCACTATTACTAACTACTATGACTTATGCACAATGGTCATCCAATCAAAAAATAAAAGGAAACGGAAAATTTATTACTGAAAAAAGAAGCACTGCTTCATATGATGAAATTGCAATTACGGGATTTTTTGATGTAGAATTAGTTGCAGGAAAGGAAGGAATTATAACAGTAAAAGGAGAAGAAAATTTAGTACCATTCATAAAAGTTGAAGTAGTCAATCAGGTATTGAAAATTTCAACTGAAAAGAACAAATACTTTACCTCTAGCAAAGGAAAGCAAATTGTTATTGTTGTTCCCTTTGAAAGTATAAATCAGGTTTCTTTGACTGGTTCAGGTGATGTAATTACTAAAAATAGTATTAAATCCAAAACATTTGCAGTCAAACTAATTGGTTCAGGTGATATGAATTTAGCAATAGAATCAAATGATATTGAAATTAATTTGAGTGGTTCAGGCGACATAAAACTTAGTGGGAACACTGTAAATTTAGATACGAATCTAAATGGATCTGGAGACATTGATGCAGCCAACCTGAAAGCAACAAATGCCAAGGCAACTATATCTGGCTCAGGGGACACCATTATTTATTGTATTGATAGCCTTTACGCCAGAGTTTCAGGCTCAGGAGATATTGATTATAAGGGAAACCCAACTAAAAAAGATGTTAAGGTGAGCGGCTCAGGAGCTATTTCAAAAATATAAATTAGCAAATAGTTGAATGACTTAAAAGGTGTTTTATTAATTTAAAACACCTTTTTTTGGTACTCTCTTTAATAAAAAAACTACAGTCACAAAGAAAACAGCAAGAAATACAATTGCCAATCTTGGACTACCTGTTATTTGATCTATAATACCATAAACTACCATTCCTATTACGATTCCAATTTTTTCTGCTACATCATAAAAACTAAAAAACGAAGCGGTATCTTGCGTTTCTGGTAGTAATTTCGAATAAGTAGAGCGTGATAAAGATTGAATTCCTCCCATTACAAGGCCTACAAAACTTGCCATAATATAAAATTGTATGGGTAGTGTAATAAAATAAGCTCCTACACATAGCAATACCCAGAAACAATTAATTGCAATCAATGTAGGAATGTTACCAAATTTATAGGAAGCTCTTGATGTTAAAAATGCACCTAAAACCGCCACTAATTGTATCAGTAAAATGCAAATTATCAAACCAATTGTTCCTTGTTCTTTTGAAGTCCAAGCTATTTCTTGTGCACCAAAATAAGTAGCCACCAGCATCACGGTTTGTACTGCCATACTGGACACAAAAAAACTTTCTAAGTAGCGCTTTAACGCACTGTTTTCTTGTAACAAAACCCAAACTTTCTTTAATTCTTTAAATCCATTAAATACGACATCTCGACTAACTTTACGATTGCTATTTTTATTTCCTTTTGGCAAAAAATAATAGGAATACTGACTGAAAAGTACCCACCACACACCAACCATTACGAAGGAATAGCGCATGGCTTTAATAGCGGCTTCACCATCTGTTCCTGTGATACCAAAAAGTTTGGGTTTCATAATCATGCCCAAATTAATCACTAATAAAATGACACTCCCAATGTATCCTAGCGAATATCCTTTTGCACTAATACGATCTTGCTGTTCTGGATAAGCGATATCAGGTAAGTAGGAATTATAAAAAACGAGGCTTCCCCAATACCCAATCAGTCCAAAAAAGTAAAACGTCAATCCGATGTAAATGTTTTCCAAATTAAACCAATACAAGCCCATACAAGACAAGGCTCCTAGATAACAAAAAAATTTCATAAATGATTTTTTGTCCCCTACATAATCTGCAATTCCGGACAATAAAGGCGAAAGAAAAGACACTACAAGAAATGCAAGAGCAGTCACAAAACTTATTAGAGCTGAGTTCTTGAGGTGCATACCAAAAACATCAATGTAATGATCTCGCTCTGAAAATAAAGCTTCATAAAAAATAGGGAAAACTGCAGAGGCAATGGTAAGGGTATAAACAGAGTTTGCCCAATCATAAAAAGCCCATGCATTTAATAATTTTTTACTTCCTTTTTCTAATTCAGCCATGTGATTTATTTTTTTGATTACGAATGTATTTATTTTTAATTAAGAACCATAAAAAATACAAACATTTTACATATTAAGAAATCATTACGATCAGAAAATGTAAAGTACCAAAGAGAGCAAAAAAATAGGCCATCCTTTTAGGGATAGCCTTATTTTTTTCTTTTCCAAAATTCTGGATTATCTAATTACTCCAACTTTAGCCGCTAAAGCTTTAGCTTCAGGTATTAATACTTTTAAGTTAGCAATTCTAGTTGCATCAGAAGGGTGTGTACTCATAAATTCGGGTGGTGCTTGCCCTGCTGATTTGGCTGCCATTCTGGACCAAAAAGTAATCGATTCCTCTGGATTGTATCCTGCGATGGCCATTAAAGTCAGGCCAATTTTATCCGCTTCGGTTTCGTGATTTCTACTAAAAGGTAACATCACACCAAACTGAGATCCTAATCCATAGGCTTGACCCCATATTTGTTGGGTTTGTTCACTTTTACCACCTGTAGCTACTGCAACACCTACAGCTCCTAATTGTTGCAATTGTGAAGCGCTCATACGTTGCGCTCCGTGATTTGCTAGGGCGTGAGATACTTCATGTCCCATTACAGTAGCTAAACCAGAATCATTCAATGTTACAGGCAAAATCCCAGAATACACAACGATTTTTCCTCCAGGCATACACCAAGCATTAACCTCTTTATTGTCAATTAATTTATATTCCCAACGGTAATCTTGCAAATATTGTGATTGTCCCAAATAAGTTAAATATTTTTCTGCAGCTGCTTTGATTCGCATTCCCACCGATTCTACTTTTCTGGCATCAGCGGTTCCTGTAATAACTTTATTCTCCTTTAAAAAAGTACCATATTGTTGAAAGGAAGTTGGAAATAAAGCTGTATTAGAAACAATATTAAAATTTTTCTTGCCTGTTACAGGATTAGTAGCACATGAATACACTAGACCCATTGCTAAAATCCCTACTATTAAATGCTTTTTCATAATTTTATGTTTTAATTGTTTAACAAAACTACCATTATCACAAATATTTACATTTACATAATTAAAAGTAAAAGTATCAACTTTATTTGTTATTCTCCAGATATGTGCAAAGCCGTAAACTCCTTATCGACAATTAAATATCCGGATATTTCTAAAGTATTTATATCAAATGATACTTCTACATTATCGATTTCGATCATTTTGACTTTGAAGGGTAAACCAATTAAATTGATTTTATACTTCGAATAATTGGTATCGTACTTCCCTTCTTTATGCAACTGAATGTTCAATTCCTTTTCTTTACCTGTCGCTTGGAATGACAGGAAGCTATACCTTCCTTTTTTGTAATCATATCCATCTTGTGCATCTTCGTAAACCACAGATTTTTCTTTTCCTTCTTTGTAATAAACATCTAAAGTAAGCTCTTCAAACTGTAATTCTCCTACGTATTGCTGCACTGGATATTTAGGAATGATGGCACCAGCTTTCACAAAAATTGGAATCTCGTCAAATTTAGTGTCAACCCAAATTTCTTTACCTCCTTTTATCACTTCGTTGGTCCAGTAATTGTACCAAATACCGCGCGGAAGATACATTCTTCTACCTACTGCATTGGGTTCTAAAATAGGACACACCAAGATTTGATTACCAAAAATAAATTCATCATTTCTATAATGTGTTTGGGTATCTTCTTGATCGAAATATACTAACGGTTTTAGCATTGGAATTCCTTCCTCAATATATTGCCAAAACATGGTATACAGGTAAGGTA
>JAYTBZ010000307.1:0-14433 GCA_043736705.1 Flavobacterium sp.
CGGACGAACCTGAGTTATACGAAAACTTGGAATCAGTGTTTGTTGAATGCAACAAACACTTGGTTCCATTTTTTATTGAAAGCAGTTCGCTGCACAAAAACGATTTTCTTAGAATTCGTTTTGAAGATATGAATACCGAAGAAGATGCCGATGCGGTTATTGGCAACGACTTATATCTTCCCTTAAAGATGTTGCCAAAACTTACCGGCAATAAATTCTATTTCCACGAAGTAATTGGTTTTGAGGTCGAAGACAAACGCCTAGGCGTTGTTGGAAAAATAGAATCTATAAATGACACTACAGCTCAGCCACTATTTGAAGTTTTAAACGGTGATGTAGAAATTCTTATCCCTATGATTGACCATTTTCTTGTAAAAATCGACAGGGAAAACAAAAAAGTCATCATGGATTTACCAGAAGGGTTAATTGAAATGTACCTTTAGTTTATTTTTTGAACCATTAAGAAATTAAGGTTCATTACGTTTTTTTCTTAATTCCCTTAATTTCTTAATGGTTTAATTTTTTTGTCTTAATGTCTAAATTCCAATTTAAACAATTTTCTGTTGAACAAGACCGCTGCGCTATGAAAATTGGCACTGATGGCGTTTTGTTGGGTGCTTGGACGCCAATTGATAACAATCCATTTAGCATTTTAGACATTGGGACTGGAACAGGTGTAATTGGACTGATGCTTGCACAACGTAGCAGCGCAGAACAAATTGACGCTTTAGAAATTGACGAAAACGCCTACGAGCAAGCTGTAGATAATTTTGAAAATTCCCCTTGGAGCGATCGCTTGTTTTGTTTTCATGCAGGCTTAGACGAATTTGTAGAAGAACTTGAAGATGAATACGATTTAATTGTTTCCAATCCTCCATTTTATACTGAAGATTACAAAACTGATAACGAACAGCGCGATCTAGCCCGTTTTGCTGATGCAATGCCTTTTGAAGAATTGATTGAGGCTGCCGATTTATTACTGTCTGAAAACGGAATATTCTCCGTAATCATTCCATGTAAGGAAGAAGCTCATTTCTTGGCTATAGCCAAAGAGTATGAACTATACCCTTTTAAAATTACGCAGGTAAAAGGAACACCAACCACTGAAATCAAACGTAGTTTATTGGCTTTTAACCGAAAAGAAACCATTGATTTTCCAATTGATGAATTGATTATTGAAACCGCAAGACATATTTACACCCCAGAATACATTGCCTTGACTAGGGATTTTTATTTGAAGATGTAAAACTTCTTTTAAACAAAACCTAAATTTTCGTAGCTGTCCGTTTAATTTAAACTTTAGTCGTATCTTAGAAATTAATTGCACCAAACAATCAATTTTAAAAAATATAACAATTGTTAATGCTTTTGTTATATTTCTTTGCGTAAATTTGTAGCTATAAAAAAGTACTAAACCATGAGACCAGACTTATTTCAATCACCAGATTATTATAACTTAGACGATTTACTAAACGAAGAACACAAACTAGTGCGTGATTCCGCACGTGCTTGGGTAAAACGTGAAGTATCTCCTATCATAGAAGAATATGCTCAAAAGGCAGAATTCCCAAAACAAATCATTAAAGGTTTAGGAGAAATTGGTGGTTTTGGTCCTTATATTCCGGAAGAATATGGCGGTGCTGGTTTAGACCAAATCTCATACGGATTAATCATGCAAGAAATTGAGCGCGGAGATTCTGGTGTTCGTTCTACATCATCCGTTCAATCATCATTAGTTATGTATCCGATTTGGAAATACGGAAACGAAGAACAACGCATGAAATATTTACCAAAGTTGGCTACTGGGGAATACATGGGCTGTTTTGGATTGACCGAGCCTAATTACGGTTCTGATCCAGGAAGTATGATTACGAATTTTAAAGACATGGGTGACCATTATTTATTGAATGGAGCCAAAATGTGGATTTCGAATGCACCATTTGCTGATATTGCTATTGTTTGGGCAAAAAATGAAGAAGGACGAATTCACGGTTTGATCGTAGAACGAGGCATGGAAGGTTTTACTACTCCAGAAACTCATAATAAATGGTCTCTTCGTGCCTCATCAACTGGAGAATTAATTTTTGATAATGTTAAAGTTCCGAAAGAAAACTTATTACCCAATAAATCTGGATTAGGCGCACCATTAGGTTGCCTTGACTCGGCACGTTATGGAATTGCTTGGGGTGCTATTGGTGCTGCCATGGATTGCTATGACACCGCTTTGCGTTACGCAAAAGAAAGAGTACAATTTGACAAACCTATTGCAGGAACACAATTGCAACAAAAAAAATTAGCAGAAATGATTACTGAAATCACAAAAGCACAATTGCTAACTTGGAGACTTGGTGTTCTACGAAATGAAGGACGCGCTACAACCGCTCAAATCTCTATGGCTAAAAGAAACAATGTAGATATGGCAATTCATATTGCTCGTGAAGCCCGACAAATGTTAGGCGGAATGGGAATTACAGGTGAATATTCTATCATGAGACATATGATGAATCTAGAATCGGTAATTACGTATGAAGGTACACACGATATTCATTTATTGATTACAGGAATGGACATTACCGGAATTCCTGCATTTAAATAATATCAAATGTTTTAATCGTTTTTCTTATTTAAAAAACCATAATTATAAAAAATTCGTAACTTAAAAGTACCAGAGATTATATTCTTTTAATACCAAACAGTTATAAAAGAATTAGTAAAATTGATTACAAAAGCTTCTTGGTAACAGGAAGCTTTTTTATTTTTACACTAAAATTAGAATAATATGAACATCCAAAGCATCAACAAAAAAATTCAGCCCCAAAAAGAACTATTGTTACACCATTCTTTGTACAATAAAGTTAAATCCATGGAGGATTTACAATGCTTTCTTGAAAATCACGTATATGCCGTTTGGGATTTTATGTCTTTGTTGAAAGCCTTACAATCGAAATTAACGTGTACCACAACTCCTTGGTTCGCCACAACTAATCCACAAACTAGATATTTGATCAATGAGATTGTGGTTGCTGAAGAGTCTGATTTGACAATCGATGGTCAACGTTCCAGTCATTATGAAATGTACATCGAAGCGATGAAAGCGTGCGGAGCCAGCACCGTAGGAATCGAACATTTTTTATCAGAAGTAAATTCACTAAAAAATATTTTTGTAGCGATCAAAAAAAGCAATTTGCATCCTAATATTAAAGCCTTTTTAGATTTTACTTTCCGAGTTATTGAGGAGGGAAAATCACATGAAATTGCTGCAGCGTTCACTTTTGGACGAGAAGATTTGATTCCGAGCATGTTCACTGCTATTTTGAAAAATTTTCAGGCTAATTTCCCCGATACCGATTTAAGCAAATTGATATACTATTTTGAAAGACATATCGAACTAGATGCTGATGATCACGGACCTATGGCCATGAAAATGATAACGGAACTTTGCGGAACTGATGCTCAAAAATGGTCGGATGTTGAAGAAGTTTCTATTCTAGCATTAGAAAAACGCATCGGATTGTGGGACGCCATAGAAGAATCCCTTATCAGGAAAGTAGAATTAGCTTAAAACCAATAGATTCTTATATTCGTAACTATTATTTGGGGAAAAATTTCCTTTAATATCACAAAAAATGAAAAAGCATTTTCAAATACTAGTTGCGTTCTTTTTGTTGCTTTTTATTGTAAGCTGTAGTGTAGAAAATGATGTTTCTCAACCAGTACAAACCGCCCCGCCAAGGCAAGGCAAGACCTATACTTATCTCGCTCTTGGAGATAGTTACACCATTGGAGAAAGTGTTTGTGAAACGTGTCGTTTTCCAGCGCAACTATCAAAAAAACTAGGGGATCTACAACCAAAAAATTCGTATTCTCACAAAATTATTGCTCAAACAAGCTGGACTACAACCAACTTGTTATCGGCTGTTGCCACACAAAATCCATCTTCCAATTACGATTTAGTCACTTTACTTATTGGTGTAAACAATCAATATCAAAACAAGCATTTTTCTATATATGAAAAAGAATTTCCTGAGCTAATCAATAAGGCTATCGCTTTTGCAAAAGGAGACAAATCCAACGTAATTGTGGTCTCAATACCTGATTATGCTTTTACTCCATTTGGGCAAGCATCAAGTAACCCAGCTGCTATTTCTTCTGAAATAGACCGCTACAATAATTATGCGAAAAATTATTGTGAAGCAAATTCCATTTCTTTTATTTTCATTACTGATATTACTAGACAGGGCTTGGCTAATAAAAGTTTAGTGGCTTCAGATGGTTTGCATCCTTCAGAACTGACCTACTCATTATTTGTAGAACGAATGGTACCAACAGCGACTACTGCAATTCACAATTAAAAATACTAGCGTAACAAAACCTAAAAGATAACCTTGCATTAAAGGCTATTTTGTTTATCTTTAATTTCCAAATTAAACAAATGGCTTCGCAAGAACGATTAACAAGAGCTTTTATTGAAGCACAAAGAATTCCTTTTAACGATCAATCAAAGTTTATTCTCTTTAGTGATTGTCACCGCAGTGACAACAGTTTTGCCGATGACTTTGCAAGCAATCGAAATGTTTATTTTCATGCAATGACTCAGTATTACAATGATGGCTTTACCTATTTTGAACTGGGGGATGGTGATGAACTTTGGGAAAACATCTTCTTTAAAACCATTTTTGAGGCACACAAAAGCGTTTATTTATTACTTAAAAAATTTCATGATTCTAAAAGATATTACAAAATTTGGGGCAACCATGAAATGACTTTTAAAGATAATGACCACGCACAAAAAACACTTTCTACCTACACGAATACGCAAAATGACAAAGAGGAACCATTATTTACAGGTATTAAATGCCATGAAGCGCTCGTTTTAGTTCATGAAGACACCAATCAAGAATTGTTTTTAACACACGGTCATCAAGCTGATTTCATGAATTATATCGGTTGGAAAATCAATAGGTTTATGGTACGAATATTATGGAAACCGCTACAAATATGGGGGATTTCAGATCCAACGAGTCCTGCTAAAAATTATATGGAACGTATCAAAATTGAACTTCGTATTAAAAAATGGATTGAAAACAACGGTCGTAAAATAACAATAGTAGGACATACACACCGCCCCAGTTTCTCCTATCCGAGCCAAAATTCTACACCGTATTTCAATGACGGAAGTTGTGTACACCCGAGAAGTATTACAGGTATCGAAATTGTAAATGGCACCATCACATTGATAAAATGGTTTATCGACACCAAAGAAAATGGCATTTTACAGGTTGTTAGGGAAGTATTAGAAGGCCCTACAAACCTTAAGGATTATAAATAAAAAGCGAGAATTTCTTCTCGCTTTTATAACTAATATTCTGGAGCCAACTCTAATTCTAATCCTTCAAGGCTTTCGGTTATTGGAATTTGGCAACCCAAACGGCTATTTGATTTAACATAAAATGCTTCAGATAACATTGCCTCTTCATCATCTCCCATTTCTGGCAAAGGCACATCATTCAAAACATAACACTGACAAGATGCGCACATGGCCATTCCGCCACAAGTTCCTTCTACTGGAAGTTCATAGGCTTTACAAAGCTCCATTATATTCATAGCCATATCAGTGGGAGCTTGTAATTCATGTACAACTCCTTCACGATCTTTAATTTTTATTAATACATCCATAAATCAATTGTGGGTTGCGAGTTTCATCGGAACAATAGCAAGACATCTGTTTTTAAGAAAAAACAAACTTCTATTTTATCTTTTATTGTTAAAAGAAACACGTCATAAGGTTTATAGGATATTGACAACAGTTTCTATTTGTGGAGCAAACTTTTTAATGGTCGTTTCCACCCCTGCGCGCAATGTCATTTGATTTACACTACAGCTAGTACAAGCTCCCTCTAGACGCACTTTTACATGCTTATCATCTTCGATGGAGATCAGTGTGATGTCACCGCCATCAGAGTTCAAAAAAGGTCTAATTTCTTCGAGTGCTTTTTGAACTTCTATTGTTAATTCTTCTGTTGTCATTTTCTTTATTTAAAGATTGAAAGATTAGAAAATTGAAAGATTAGAAATCATTTTCAAAAGATTCTAATTTCTATTTTTTTACTGCTGAACAACCAGCCATAGTTGTTATTTTTACAGCCTCAGTCGCAGGTAAATTTTCGTTTCTGCTTACAACTTCCTGTACTACATTTCTAGTTATTTCTTCGAAAACAGTTTGGATAACGGAACCTGTTTGCATCGCTGCTGGGCGACCATAATCGCCTGCTTCACGAATGGATTGTACTATTGGCACTTCTCCAAGAAAAGCAACATCTAAATCTTCAGAAAGATTTCTTGCGCCTTCTTTTCCAAAAATATAATATTTATTATCAGGAAGTTCCTCAGGTGTAAAGTAGGCCATGTTTTCTATAATCCCTAAAACAGGAACATTTATAGCTTCAGACATAAACATGGAAACTCCTTTTTTTGCATCGGCCAAAGCTACTGCTTGTGGTGTACTTACAATTACTACACCTGTGATAGGCAAGGATTGAACAATAGAAAGGTGAATATCTCCAGTACCTGGTGGCAAATCGACTAACATAAAGTCTAATTCTCCCCAATCTGCATCAAAAATCATTTGGTTCAACGCCTTCGAAGCCATTGGTCCTCTCCAAATTACTGCTTGACTTGGTGCCGTAAAAAATCCAATCGACAGTATTTTTACTTCATAGCTTTCTACCGGTTTCATTTTAGATTTGCCATCTACGATAACTGAAATTGGTTTTTCATTCTCGACATCAAACATGATTGGCATCGAAGGCCCATAAATATCAGCATCTAATATTCCTACTGAAAAACCCATTTTAGCTAGTGACACCGCTAAATTTGCTGTTACTGTTGATTTTCCAACTCCGCCTTTACCAGAAGCAACACCAATTATATTTTTGATTCCTGGAATAGTTTTTCCTTTGATTTCTACCTTGTCTGGAACGTCAACTTTACTGTTAATTTTTATTTTAGCTTCTGTTGATACTAATTCTAAAATTGCTTTTTTGATATCGTCTTCTGCGCGCTTCTTAATGTGCATTGCTGGTGTGTGCAAAATTAAATCTACAACCACTTCATCACCAAAAGTAATCACATTTGCAATAGCACCACTCTCCACCATGTTTTTCCCTTCTCCAGCTATGGTTATGGTTTCTAATGCTTTAAGAATATCTTTTCTTTCTAATTTCATTTTTATTTAACTGTTTTCTATTAGTATTTGCATACCAGAATATTATCTTTATTTAATCTGATTTCAGATTACAAAGATAGCAGTTTAAGTTCTTATTCTAAAGGATTTATATTGCATTTATTGATTTGCAAATTGCCACAATTTATAGCCCTATTTTCTTTTTATCAACCAACATTACACTTGTATAATCAAAGAAAAGTCTACTATTCCATTCGGATTTCGGGAATCCAAAAAACCGAATCAAAATCTACAATCTGATTGTCAACAACAACAATGCCCTCATTTTCTAATAATTGTTGCATCAAATTTGTTCCATCAAAATGAAGTTTACCAGTTAGTAATCCATTTCTATTAACCACGCGATGTGCTGGAACATCGCTTAAAGTATGAGACGCATTCATGGCCCAACCCACCATTCTAGCAGACCGAGCTGTACCTAAAGCTTTGGCAATAGCACCGTAAGAGGTCACTTTTCCGTATGGAATTTGTCGTACTACCGTGTAAACCCTTTCAAAAAAATTATCGTCCGACATGGCTTTATGATTGATAAAAGAACGTTTACTTTTCCGAAGATTAAAAATCTACTTCCAATAATAACGTATGATATTTATTAGTGTGATCAAAGATACCAAACCCGTTATACTACCTATAATGCTATTCATGTTGCGCATTAAATAATCGGTCTTGTTTTGTATTTTTTGAAAAAAAGTTATGTAACAATAAAATATTAAAAAAGAACCCAGAACAACACCCGAAACAAAAATAAAGACATACGTGGTGTCAAAATAAAATAAATTATAGGACGCCAAAGTTATGCTCACAAAAACATAATAGGGAACTGGGAAAAAATTAAGCGCTGAGAGCAACATCCCTAGAAAAAAACGAGTCGAAGTACTCCTTTTTTTAATTATTCCTTTTTTCTTTTTTGGTTCTTTGGCAATCAATAAAAAATAGACTGTCAATACTGCAAATATTACAAAACCAAATTCTCGCAACAGCACAATAACTTCGGGACGCTCTTTTATGAATTGTGCAAAGAGAATTGCAATAGCTGCCTGAAAGAAAATGATAATTACCGCTCCAAGAACGAACCAATAAGCACTTTTTTTACCTTCCTTTAGATTCACTTTAGCTGCTGTCATATTAATCAAACCCGGAGGCGTAATCCCTACGAAAGCAGTAACAAAACCCAGAAACAAGGAAGTAATTAAATTCATAGGCAAAATACAAACATCAAAAAAGCACTATTATTCTTTAATTTTAAATCGAATATACGTAATTGCTTTGTTAATTTCCAAATATTGTTTTTCATAAAAAGTTTGAAATGCAGTCACTTCCTGTGGACTACCCTCGTTTACATACACATTATGATTGGCATATAAAACTTCGTGACCTTCACCATGAAGTAAGCCCAGTGTATAGCCATGCATGAACTCACTGTCGGTTTTTAAGTTAACGACTCCGTCTTTTTTGAGGATTTTTTTATACAACTGCAAAAACTCTGAATTTGTCATTCGGTGTTTGGTTCGTTTGTATTTTATTTGTGGATCTGGAAAAGTGATCCAGATTTCATCTACTTCATTTTCTGCAAAAATATGATTGATTAATTCAATTTGGGTTCTGATAAAAGCGACATTATGCAAACCTGTTTCTAAGGCAGTCTTGGCACCTCGCCAGAAACGAGCTCCTTTAATATCGATTCCTACGAAATTTTTATTCGGATATCTCTCGGCTAGACCTACTGAATATTCTCCTTTTCCACAACCTAGCTCCAAAACTAATGGATTGTCATTTTTAAAGAATTCGGCATTCCACTTGCCTTTTAAAGGAAATAAATCACCTACTACCTCTTCTCTCGTTGGTTGAAAAACATTAACAAATGTCTCGTTTTCCTTGAACCTTTTTAATTTATTTTTGCTTCCCACTTTTTTTGAATATTTCGGCAAAATTAAGGAAATATATAAGACGGAGCGACCTAGAGACAAAAAAATGAAAAACGTTTTGAAAACAGCGTATAGTATAATACTTAAACTATCATTTAATTACAAATAACTTTTAGACAACAGTATATTTATTGAAGAAATTTTAAACTAAGAATAAAACAAGAGCTAAAAATTTTATTGCTTTACTTGTAATTTTTTGATCATAGCATCTTCGATAGGAGTTTTAACTTTTATCACTTCACTTGAATTGTCATTGGGGATTGTCATAGATAAAACGTATTGTTTTATTTTCCACTCTTGTCCTATTTTGACTAACACGCCTGAGCCGCGACAAATTTTCATTTGAGTATTCAGCAGTTCATCAAACCATGCAGTTTTGCCCGTTTTATCTAAATAAATATGACGTTCTAAAGCTGTAAAACTCCAAGCTTTTCCTTTATCAAAATGTGGTTTTGCATAGGCCTGAAAAGCTGTTTTATTCCAATTTTCAGTCGCATCAGTCCCAATGAAAATTGCATCATCTGACATCAAGCTGAAGTATGCGTTATAATTAGCACCTGCTGCAGCTTTATGCCAAGTATCTAATGTAACATTAATTTCATTTTTTGAATCGGTATCATCTACCCTCACACTTTCACAACCTGACAGGGTTATTACAGTCAAAACAGCTAGTAGTTTCTTCATTTCATTCGGTATTTATTTATGGTTTTTATTCCATCTTATTTTTATTTTTCAATCAACAGCTATTGGTCTCCGCCTAGTCTTTTTCTATTTGAAATACAAGATAGCATAAAAACATTCTATATTGCAATGAATCGCTCTAAACTGATTATTCAACCAACTAAATGTCATTTGAGATCCAAACCACAAAGTCCAAAATACAAAAAGCAATAGCTCTATTTTTTTAATAGTCGTGTTGTTTCAATAAGCGCTGGCCAAAGGATTAATTTTACAAAATACTTAAGTGTTACACAACACACAATGCCTCTTTGCCCTTTTGAAACAAAAACTTAGAATATTCCCTTAATTCCTTTCATAATTTTTGGATTTTCACGATCCTATCTTAGCTAGAAATTAGTTTAAAAATAAAAAAATAAATACAATCATTTCATTTGCAGTGTTTTAAATTTAAATTACTTTTAATAATCTGTTCCAAAAAAAAATATACATTCAGTCCTGTCCTAACAAAGCGATACTACATATCAAGTTTTGACGTACTTTTGTATTGCTTTAAACAGAAAAACTTAAGATTTAAAGTTCAAATTATGAGAAAGTTATGTTCCCCAATACTGATTATTGCTTTTACAATGCTATTGACAATTGTTTCTTGTAAAAAGAAAAATAATCCCATTGATGCCAGTGCACCAAGTTTAAATACCGTTGAAGTTGCTTTTGACAGCACTCAAATTATTACTTTTTTTGAAAAATACCCAAAACTAAAAAATTACCAGAGCGAAGTAGAACAATTATACCGCAAACATCAGTTTCATTACATTTGGTTTGACAAAGATGGTCTCAATGAATTTGCTGGCTTACTATACAACAAAGTGAATAACATGAGTCAGGAAGGTCTAGAAACTGAAATTCCGTACAAGGAAAAATTAGATGATATTTATGACAATCCAGAAGAAAATCAGAAAGCAAGCATTAATACTGAATTGTTTAGTTCTGCGCTTTACTTTTTCTATGCCGATAAAGTATACGATGGCATCAGCACTCAAAAAACAAAAGATTTAGGATGGTTTTTGCCTAGAAAAAGACAATCGTATGTCAATTATTTAGATTCACTGTTAATCAATCCTTCGTTAATCAATAAAGAAGAAAAAGGTGTACTGAAACAGTATTACCTGCTAAAAAAAGTATTGCAAGAATACCGAGCGATACAAAAAAAAGGAGGATGGAAAGCCATAGCACTAGATTCAACTGTTAAGTCTTATAAAGTTGGTGATAGTGCCACTGCAATTGCACAAATCAGAACACGTCTTTTTATTACCAATGATATTTCACGAGATTCTAAAAGTGCCGTTTATGATGCTGAATTAGCAGAAGGAATATTAAAATTTAAAAAACGAAGTGGTAATTTACTCAACAAAAAGATATTACCAGAGCACATCAAATACATGAATGTGCCCGTTGCTGCACGCATTAAAAACATTATGATCAACATGGAACGTTGCCGATGGATTTCGAATGACATTACTAAATCAAACGAGTTAATTGTGGTAAACATACCTGCATATGAATTGACATTTTTTAGAGAAGGAAAACCAGAATTAGTGTCTAAGGTTGTGGTTGGAAAAGCGCTGAACAAAACCGTAATTTTTAGTGCACCAATGAAATATATCGTTTTTCGACCATATTGGAATGTGCCTGCCAGTATCCTTAAGAAAGAGATTCTTCCTGCCATTGAGAAAAATCCAAACTACTTGGCTGAACACAACATGGAATGGAAGGATAGTTATGTAAGACAAAGACCTGGTCCGGAGAATTCACTGGGATTAGTAAAGTTTTTATTTCCCAACTCAAATGCCATTTATTTGCACGATACACCATCCAAAAGTTTATTTGGGAAAGAGGATCGCGCTTTTAGCCACGGATGTATTCGAGTGGCAAAGCCCAAAGAACTTGCTGCCATGATTATGAAAAACGATAAAAAATGGAATCCGGCAAAGATAGAAACCGCGATGAACAACGGCGAAGAATATTGGTACAGTCTTAAAAATAAAATACCAGTTTATATTGGATATTTTACCGCATGGGTAGATGCAGACGGCGTGATTCATTTCTATGAAGACGTCTATAAAAGAGATGAAAAACTAGCAGCTCTACTATTTGACAAATAAAATTTGCTCTATTTTCCTGAAAAATAGCAACCAAAAAAAATGACACTATCTTATTTAGACAGTGTCATTTTTTTGTTTGCCAAAAGGCAACTATTTAATATGCTTTCTGTTTTTCGAAAGCAGTGTCCAACACTTTTTTAATTTTGTCTAAGGCACCGTGAAAGGCTTTTTCTGTTGTATCGGCATGATTCGTAACCGCTACAGGTTGCATATTTACTGGTCGGGCTTCGATCAGGCATCGTTTGTCGTTGATTCCGAATTTATCACTGTTTTCGTCTGCAAGATGCACTTCTAAACGGGTTACTTTATCTTCAAAACGCGCCAAAGCTGTTCCTAATTCCTCCGCTATATACGCTTTCAAACGTGCGTGTCCTTCTACATTGTTGTCTGTGTTGATTTGTACTGTCATGTTTTTATTTATTTAATGTTCTATTCTCAAATTTACCGATTGCAGTATAAAAAACCGAACCAATTAATAAAACATTGTGAAAATAAAAGAAAGAAATTGTGGTGTTGAGGATGGGAATGGATTGTGGTTTACGGTTTAAGATTCGCTTTTTTGACTTTGTGTCGGATTAATTTTAGATTGGGTTATAATCACACATTCCTCCAGATTTTTTTCTATTTGTTCACTCCAGAAACGAAACACTATCCAGTTTTGTGGTTCAAGATAATTATTGATTTCAACATCTCTTTAAATGTTACGTTCTATTTTTTTGCCAAAACTCCGTATTGGTTTTCACGAGGTCTTTTTGGCTTTCCCAATCTGTGAGGTGGAAGAATTCGCTATCTACGAAAATCGCAATTTTGAGTTTTTTGAGGGTGAGGTCAGGTTTCTCGAAAACGGTTTTGATGTTTTTACGGTAACGATAACCGAGATTCCATAGTGCTTTTGCCAATCGAATTTCGACTTTGGTGTTGGTGCTATGAATGGCTCGCATGTTTTTGGAACGTTGTTGTGAAGTTATACGATAAATCTTAAAGATATAAACTAATAAAGATAATATCTTTATTCCATTTATTTAATAAATCGTATTTGTAAGTTCATTTTGAAATATAAATTTCCATTTTCAAGATACAAATCACCAAATTCGTATCTTGATGTACTGGCGGTGTCAAGTTTTGTATTATTTAAAAGATAATTTTCAAACTCGTTTTTGTTATAGATATGATAACAAACAATTTCACCATCATCTTTGACTATAAGATATCCGCCAGTTGCATGATATTCACCATTCCATACTTTTGTAGGAGTCATACCTAAAGCGATATCAGTCAAAAGTCTTTTTATTTTATAACTATAAAATTTATGATTGCTAGATAAATCAAAATTTAAAGGATTATTTCCTTGAACACACTCAACTAAGTCATTAAGTTTAGAACGATTACTAGCATAAAAATCCAATACAATTTCACTAACAATCTTTGGCAATAGACTATCAATAAGAGTTAGATTATTCCCGAAAATATAATTTTCTGGTTTAACAAATTCAAATCTTCCGTTACGTGCAAAAATCTCTTTAATTCTTCCTTTAACATCTCGTGAGAATTTCTCTCCTTTCTTCACAAAAAGAGAATTTATATATTCTAAATCGTTAGTATGATTTATTCCAGTAACTTTAAAAATAAAGTTTGTAGTTTTACCCGGATTTAAAAGTGTTGAAGGATTTCCAATTTGAGATTTTATACTAAATCCCAAAGCTGGCTGTTGATTAGTTCTTAGGTCATGAATAACAATTTGTATATCAGACTTTGTTCTTGAATCAGCTTTTAAAGATATACACTTAATTTCCGACATGAAAGATTCGATTTCAGGCACAGCAAATGTTCTGTCTTTATTCTCTTTTATTTTTTCAAAAAGATATAAAGATTTCACTTTGAATTCTTCCATTGGAATTCTCAACAATTCCTTATCATTTGAAACAATAACGATATCATCTTTAATAGAATATTCAAAAGAACCATTTGACTCAGTTCTTAATATTTTTACAATTGGATAAAAGACACCTTTTAACTTTTCAATATTTTCATCGCCTGGTATCAACTTGCCATCACTTAGCAGCTTAAGCAAAGTATAAATTTCACTCCATTCACCTATGTTACCAGTTATCATAATTTGGATTTTATCAAATCAATTATTTTTTTAGCAGTTGCCTGAATTGCAGGAACTGCAACAGAATTTCCAAATTGTTTATATGCTGATGCATCAGCGACAGGAATAATAAAATTATCTGGAAAGCCTTGTAATCTCGCCCATTCTCTTGGAGTCATTTTCCGTATTCCTTTACGATTAACTTCTCCTTTAATATGAGTAGTTGGAGTGTAATCTGTTATTCGATTATCAATAACTAAATTTCTCTCTCTACCCATTCCACCGACTACAATAGCATTTGAAATTTCATTGTCTTGGATAATCTCATAA
>JAYTBZ010000308.1:0-2920 GCA_043736705.1 Flavobacterium sp.
TAATCATGCTCATCTGTTTGAGGTCCAAAACGAATTTCCTTAACGACTACTTGCGTAGATTTCGCTTTAAGGATTTTATCACGTTTCTTTTGCTCGTAAACAAATTTCTTATAATCCATGATTTTACAAACCGGTGGATCAGCATTTGGAGAAATCTCTACTAGATCCAATTCAAATTGGTCCGCTAGTCTTAGAGCTTCCGAAAGTTTAAAAACTCCAGGCTCAATGTTTTCACCTACAAGTCTTACTTCCTGTACACCACGAATAAGACTGTTTATTCTGTGGGCATCTTTTTTTTCTACGCGAGGTTGGTAACCTCTGTTGCTTCTTATTGCTATGACTTTATAATTTAAGTTAAACTGTAAATACTTTTAATGTTTTTTTAATCTCTTCGCTTACAATAGCAGCAAATTCTTCTATCGTAACGCTTATATTTCCTTTTCCTTCTTGTCCATGACGACGGATAGAAATAGTCCCATTTTTCTCTTCTTCCTCTCCTACAATCAACATAAACGGGGTTTTTTGCATTTCTGCATCCCTGATTTTCTTCCCGATTGTCTCATTTCTATTGTCAATGAGGGCGCGAATTTCGTGATTTTCTAGCAAATCTAAAACTTTTTTCGCATATATTTCATATTTCTCGCTCAAAGACAATATTATAGCCTGTTCAGGCATCAACCATAGAGGGAAATTTCCTGCGGTATGTTCTAATAAAATTGCTATAAATCGTTCCATTGAACCAAAAGGTGCTCTATGAATCATTACCGGTCTATGCAATTCGTTATCAGACCCTTTGTATGTCAAATCAAAACGTTCTGGCAAGTTGTAATCAACCTGAATCGTTCCTAATTGCCATTGTCTTCCTAAGGCATCTTTTACCATGAAATCCAGTTTCGGACCATAGAAAGCGGCTTCGCCATATTCTACTACAGTATTTAAACCTTTATCGGCTGCTGCATTAATAATGGCATTTTCTGCTTTTTCCCAGTTTTCGTCGGTACCTATATATTTATCTTTATTCTCTTTATCTCTTAAAGAAATCTGAGCCGTAAAGTTTTCGAATCCTAACGAACCAAATACATACAGTACCAAGTCAATTACTTTCTTAAACTCCTCATCCAGTTGCTCTGGAGTACAAAAAATATGTGCATCATCCTGAGTAAAACCTCTTACACGAGTCAAACCGTGTAATTCGCCACTTTGTTCGTATCTGTAAACGGTACCAAATTCAGCATAACGCTTTGGTAAATCTTTGTACGACCAAGGACGTACATTATAAATTTCGCAGTGATGAGGACAGTTCATTGGTTTCAATAAAAACTCTTCTCCTTCAGCGGGTGTATTTATCGGTTGGAAACTGTCAGCACCATATTTAGCATAATGTCCTGAAGTTACGTATAATTCTTTCTGACCAATATGTGGAGTTACCACTTGTTCGTAACCTGCTTTTTTCTGTGCCTTTTTCAAAAACTGTTCAAGTCGGTCTCTTAAAGCGGCTCCTTTCGGTAGCCACAATGGCAATCCTGCACCTACTTTTTGTGAAAAAGCAAACAACTCCAGTTCTTTACCTAGCTTTCTATGGTCACGACGTTTCGCTTCTTCCAGTAATTCTAGGTATTCCGTTAAATCCTTTTGTTTAGGGAAAGATGTCCCGTAAACACGAGTCAGCTGTTTGTTTTTCTCATCACCACGCCAGTAAGCACCAGCAACGCTCATGATTTTCATCGCTTTGATTATTCCGGTATTCGGGATATGACCACCACGACATAAATCAGTAAATGTATCATGATCACAAAACGTAATGGTTCCATCTTCAAGATTGGTAATCAATTCTGTTTTGTATACGTTATCCTTATATAGTGTTAAAGCTTCTGCTTTAGAAACAGAACGCAGTTTAAATTCATGCTTCCCTCTTGCTATTTCAAGAACACGATCCTCAATTTTTTTGAAATCAGCATCAGTGATTTTCTGGTCTTCAAAATCTACATCGTAATAAAATCCGTTAGATATTGCTGGTCCAAGTGTTAGTTTGATTCCAGGAAACATTTCTTCAAGAACTTGTGCCATTACGTGTGAAGTCGAATGCCAAAAAGCTTTTTTTCCACCTTCGTCATTCCAGGTATATAATATAAGACTGCCGTCCGTCGTCAAAGGAGTTGTGGTTTCCACAGTTGTATCATTAAAAGAAGCCGAAATTACATTTCTAGCAAATCCTTCACTAATGTTCTTGGCAACATCCATAGGAGTTACCCCTGGAGCAAACTCTTTAATTGACCCGTCGGGCAAAGTAATCTTAATCATCGTTTATTATTTTAAGAATGCAAATATAGACCATTACAAAAATACATACAATATATATGTAAGGTTTGTTACAGTAGTAGGTCCAAAAAACTAAATCGATACTAATTATATATAGGTAAAGAACAGATGTTTTTGTTTAGGAGCTATTTCCCGCTATTCGTTTCAATCTTTTGTCTCGTAAAAGAAACGAGAGAAAAGGATTTTCACTGCTATCGGGGCTAGGAGAGTAGTTTTGTTGTCCGCAATTTTTTAAAACAACAATAACTTCTGGTTTTTAGTAGGTATTCAATAGATCGCGGAGGTAGTGGTAAGGTTGCTTGCACAGTAAGACTACCACTATTCCGGTTGATTTCACCTCCTTTTCTTTTGGAAGCAGTCTTGATTGGTAATTTTTTTTTCGTTTCAAAAATCATGTTTAGAGGCAGTTAAAGTATAAGTTAATAGAAAGTAAAAAAAAAGTAAATAAAAAGCTTGTAAAAGCGAATAAAGGGTGTAGTTTTGCACCCGCAAACAAGTTCACCGAACACCAATTAGAATATAATTATAGTGAGGTAATGGCGCAGAAGTTCATTTAAATACTGGCAAGTACTATAGATCGGAAGAGGAAATTTATTTTCAA
>JAYTBZ010000309.1:0-6316 GCA_043736705.1 Flavobacterium sp.
AAGTTATTATAACGGTTTGCAAATGGCCTTGTGGCGCAACTGAATAGCGCACTTGATTACGGCTCAAGAGGTTACTGGTTTGAATCCAGTCAAGGTCACGAAATAAATCGCAACTAACTGATAATCAGATAGTTGCGATTTTATTTTTAATATTTATACGACAATCCACACGACAATTTTGATTTGTGTTAACATCTACAAACTACATCAAAAAACTGTAAAACAATAAGTTAACAGATATTAGTATTTTAATCTTATTTTTTTTCGATTTAAGCTACCTTACTTATAAAATTATTAGAGTCATTTTTGGCAATTAATTTTCAATTTTGTATTCAATAACCCTTTATCAAAAACTTTCGCTGTCTTTCTTTATCACCACTTCGTAAACAATTTTCAATTTGATCATTGATATAATTTTTAATTGGAATTAATTTTATTCCTAAAGCAGATTTTTTTGTTATCTCAAATAAATTCCTCCATTCTGCAGCTTGTATATCTCCAATGATTACATCTCCTGAATATGTTCCTCCATTTCCTCTCCACATTAGTCTCCCAAAAATCTCTCTGTCTTGATTTAATGAAATAAATAGCAAAAAGATTTCTTCAAATAATTCTTTTCTTGAATGTCTTATCAAGTCAACAATGATTTGCATTTTTTTATAATCGTGATTATTATCAATGACGTATTGTCTAATAAAATTATCTGCTCTTTTTTTGTGTTCTTCTTCTTTTGGGTTTCTGAAGAAAACATTACAATAATGTTCCAAAATACCAAAGTATGAGTCTTTCTCAATTATTAAATCGAATACTTGGATTAACGTCTCATCTATGTTTTCTATATTCCAAACATAGCTCATATCGCTATGATCACCTCCAAGACTATGTCTGTTAGTTGCTGAATATAAACTCTCAACAAATTCTATTAAGAAATTTCTATGAATTTTTAGTATTTCTAAAAAACCTTTTCCTTCGTAGTCAAAATGATTTTGAATCAAGTTTTGTTGTTTATAAGCTTCTTTTATCAATACAATGTCGTCTCCGAGATTGTCAAAATGCTTACTGAACAAGTCCATCCAAACTTGTAACCGTGTACCTTCTCTCTCGTTTTTTTCTGTAATGGTTCTTAAAATTATTTGAAATAAGTTTGGTTCTACGTTTAAAAATCGTGCGAGCCTGTCAAAATAAATAGTGTTCGGACTATTCATTTCGGAAATCGTCTTTACCAACGATACAGATAGTTCGGCATTGATTAAAGAATCATCTATGTAATGGTAGTAGGATAACTCCCAAAGTTCTTTTAATTCAAACTCAAATTGCTGAATAATTTCCCAAATTTGATTTGTTGTATTTTCAATTTTTAAATGATTTATAAAAATGCATGCTGGCACATATTTAATTTCATTACCATTTTCAACAACTTTCTTTAATAAAGCAAGTCCAATATCAAAATCTCTTGAACAATTCTCATCAATAACAAAATCAAGAGTATTGTTATAATTCCAATTATTGTCTGTAGAATTTTTTAATAGAACAAATGTGTCGTAAAACATAATGATTTCATTAACATTGGTTAATATGAATGAGGTTCTTATTTCTGCCTCTTTTAATCTTTCATACTCTCGAAAATCATCAAATTCATACATTTCCTTATCTCTAAATCTATCCCAATCTATTTTTAGGAATGTCAAGTAAGTTTCATTAACAAATTTGTTGGTGAAGTTTGAGAACTCAGGTAAATTGAATTCGTGTCTTTTGAACCACCTAATTTGGTCTTGAACATATTTACAATGTTCAAAATTTTTATTGTTTAAGTGATTATCTATTATATTGAGAACAAATGGAATGTCAAATTCCATTATTTCATTATTTACATCGGGATGAACTCGTGAATAATTCTTTAATAACCTGAAAGCCATTTCAGGACGAGATGCAAAACTATTATCTAATGAATCCCATATTTTTGTTCTAAATTCTTGTATAGTATTATTGTTAGGAATTGGATATTGATAGTGAATAAAACTATTATTTCTACCTCCTTTAAATTGTTGAAATTGATAGGATAAGAAAGTTTTTGAAAGCTCATAAAATGATGTTGAAAGTAATTCATCATCTTTGTTTAGACCATATATTAATATATCGAAAAGAGTTTTTTGTCTATAAAAATCGAAATGTTCATCATCTCTATCGAAAATTAATAATTCTCTAATTTTATGAATAAGTTCCGGCAATTTAAATGGTTTCCTGGTGACATATTCAAACAACAATTCAATTGAATCTTTTAAGGTGCTACTATTAAGACGAAAAAAATTACCTAGTAATTCTATTACATTATCCTTGTCATAATTGAATTGATTATTTTCATAAGAAGTATCATATTTAGTTTTTTCAATTTTCGGAAATGTTTCTATGTACTTATATATGAATTCTAAAGTTTGGTCTTGTAAATAAAACCAAAATGAATTGAGAAAATTAAAAGACTTTTCACTGTTGATTCGAACTAAGCTCCAATATTCAACTAACTCAGGTTTAATTTTGTCCATCACATTTTGTGGGCCAAATGTATTATTCGCAGGAATTATACTGTCAGTAAATCTACTTTGATAATTTTCAAAATAGTTGTTTAGCAAAACTTGAAAAGAAAGTAAGTTGTCTTTTATAAATGCTTTGTAAAAGAAAAACGTAGCAAGATTTTGTTCAGGGACTTTTACGTGTTCAAATTGTATTTCTGCCAACTCCAACTTGTCAAGTTTGTCAATAGTATCTATAAAATCACTGTAAGAAATATCAAATTTTTCTAAAATTGATTCTGTTACTTCTTTATTCTTATACGGAATAGTATAAAAGAAAGCAATAATTCCAAGACATCTAATATTTAAGGGATTTTCAAACTCACCATCATCTTTGATGAAAGTTGAAAAATACTTTTCAAATAAATCGGAAACATCATGTAAAGCATATAAGTTTTGTTCCTTTTTTGCCAAAAGGGAAGTCATTATTGCTAATCGTGGATTACCATCTGAGATTCTAACTATTTCTTTATGATAATCAGGGTTTAAAATTTCAAACGGTTCAGATTTTATTATATCAATAATTTGTTCATCGTTTAGCTTTTGCAAGTCTATTCTTTGAGTTGAGAACTCTTGGCATTTCCTTCCGATTTCTTGAAACGCATAATCTCTTACAGTAATTATTATTTTAAGTTTACCGTTTCTATTAGCCTTAAAAAAGCCTGTTATTTGTTCAAAAGCATCAATCCTATTTGCATCATCAACAAAAAGTAAATAGTCTTTTTCTACATCAAAATATTGATACAAGTCCTCAAGCAAAGTGTGGCTCTTATATGAAACACAATATGCTTGATAAGATTCATTGTTTGCTAAATAATTGTTGATTGTTTCAATCGCTAACTTTGTTTTTCCAACTCCAGGAGCTCCTGTAAGTATTATAAAGTCGTGACTATCTATAGCATTACTTAATTGTTCTAATTCTGTTTCCCTATGTAAGAATCTGTTGTTTAAAGGAGTAGCAATACCCTTTGACGCTCTATCATACTCTTTGATAAAGTTGTCTATGGAAACTATTTGACCTGTATCTAAAGGCAACCCTAAATAATGATGAGCTAAATCTCTATGGTTTAAATGGAGTTCTAACGCGAATTCTTGCAACATTAAATAGCGAATTCTAATATCAGCTTTAAAAGTTTGGGCTAATGCATTTAATTCAATTATTTTCTCTTGATCTATGTTCCAATTGAAACAAAGTACGATTTCTTGAATTTTGTCGATAGGTATTTTTGTCTTATCGGGGTCAAAACAAGCTTTTATATCATTAGCTAACTTATTTTTTGTACTCGTATCAGTTGTAATTTCTGAATATAAAAAGTTGCCGTTTGGCAATTGAAAAAATGTGTCAGGAGTTCCTTTTGTTGTCTTTTGTTTTCCTGTTTGGCTTCCTGTTCTAGATATAGCCAAGTAATTATTATCTCTTATAATTAAATAACTATCGCAAAGCTCTTGGAACACAGTTCCATTTATTTCTTTCAGTCTATTTTCTATTGTTTGGAGTCTGCTCATTTTATCAATTTTGTACTAGCTTCGGCAAATAACTGTTCACTTAGTTTAAAAAGTCAATTACTAGAATTTTTTTTTAAAATAGTAAATTTATTGAGTCCGTATTCTCTTGTAAATAACAATTTTCAGCAAGACTAATTTATAAAAAAATTATTACAAATTGCTTGTTTATAAAAATAAAATTATTGATATTAAAATTTTATTTCAATCGCATTTAGCATTAATTTTTACACGACAATCCACACGACATCGTACAAACAAATACAAATATATTACACTATAAATATCGTAATATTTATATTATTAGTATAATATATATATGTTTATATGCGTTTTTGTTATATTAATTATATAAGCGTTTGTTTCAGTCAAGGTCACTTCTGAATAAAAAAACCCAGTATTCACTGGGTTTTTTTATGTTTACACTGCATTTTATTTCGATTATAACAAGTTAAAAAAGTTATAAGACATTCGCTTAAATAGTTGCTGCAGTTTCTTTGCGCTTTATCTTTCCTGTTGCAGTTTCAATAAACCGTGATACAAAAAAAACTTCTTTTGGTTTTTCATATTTGTCTAAACTATTAAAGATAGCTGAATCCAGTGTTTGTTTTTCACCTTCAATCACTAAAATTAATTTTTCTCCAAGATCAGCATCCTCTTGACCGGTTACAAAAAATCTCGAATCAATTTTATCTGATAATTTTTCTTCAATTTTTTCGGGAATTAATTTAATCCCGCCACTATTAACGATATTATCCATTCTTCCTAAAAAAACAAATTGATTCTTTCCTACTAATTCTACAATATCGTTTGTACTTATTTGCTCACTTGAAATCATAGGTGCATCTATGACCAAGCAATTAGAATCGTCTTTAGTGATTTTGATATTGGGTAAAACTGAAAAAGCATGCTCTCCTACTTGCTTTGCTGCAATGTGCGTTATTGTTTCGGTCATACCGTAGGTTTCAAAAACTTTTGTGTTTAGTTTTAAAAGTCCGTTTTCTAATATTTTGCTCATTTTCGCACCACCAACTATCATTTTTTTTACATTTTTTAATGCTGATAAGGAGTTTTGGGCTTGTAAAGGAACCATAGCTACAAAATCATATTTAGTATCGTTATGTTGCAGCGGATGTGAACTTGGTGCTACAAAATCAACATCAAGTCCCAATATAAAACCGCGCACGAACATCATTTTTCCAGCAATATATTTAGTAGGCAAGCAATGCAGGGCTTTATCACCAGGCTCTAGTTCAAAAAAATCTCCCGTAGCTAGCGCTGAATTTACCATCGCTTGTTTTTCTATTCGAATCAATTTTGGTGTTCCTGTAGTGCCAGAAGTATTCATTTCGATGTACGATTTATTATCAAACCAATCTAAAATAAAATCTCCTACAGATTTTTCAAATTCCTCGCCTTCTTTGATAAAACTATAAGCCACCCTACACAAATCATTACGATTTAAATGAAATCCATTGAGCTTAAAGAGATTGTGGACATTTTGATACGTTAAAGTAGCAATCATGATGAATTTATTTTAAATTATTAAATGTTCTTAATTAAATTGAACCTGTTAATTTTTCTTTCCAATTGGTCCAATTGTATTTTTTACTAAAGATAAATAAAAGTATTGGGTAAATAATAACCACCGGAAGAATAACGTCAAATCCAGTAGATGGTTCTGAAATATCTTTAAAAATTGAATTGGTTTGAAATGCAGACCAATCTGAGCTTATGAGCAAGGCACCCACTAAATTGTTGGCCGCATGGAATCCTAATGCAAGCTCCATCCCTTCATCCATTAAAGTAATAATACCCAATAACAATCCTGTTCCTATATAATATACCAATATGATGTACCCAATTTTTGACACTTCAGGATTAAAAATATGCATCCCACCAAAGATAATGGAAGTCATTAAGAGCGGAAACCATTTATTACTTGCAAGATTAGCGAATCCTTGCATTAAATATCCTCGAAAGATATATTCCTCAGAGCTAGTTTGAATCGGAATTAAAACGACACCAATAACCAATAAAATTGCAAATGGTATTGGTTTAAAATTAATGACAAAATCAGTTGGACTATAATAATAAGAAAGTAAAGTCACTACAACTGTAAAAAGAGACCATATCACAAAAGCGAACCCTACTCTACTCCAATCCATATTTTTTCTTGAGGTGGTAACAGAAAGCATGGTCTGACTATGCAAATTACGAACGACCATTATAATCCCTAGCATTAT
>JAYTBZ010000310.1:0-2891 GCA_043736705.1 Flavobacterium sp.
TTGCATATTTTTTTAAAAGAGTTATATTTGATACGAAAATAAGAAATCGATAATGATATTGCCCAACAAAAAAATTAAAATTGCTTTAATTGGTTATCGATTAAGTACGGGTGGCGCCGAAAAAGTGATGGCCATTTTATCTCATTTTTTTGAAAATAAAGGATTGGAAGTTCATAACATTATCGTTCTCGATGCTGTTTCGTATTCTTATGCTGGGAAATTAGTCAATTTAGGAAAACTCAAAAACGAGTCGAACGGATTCTTAAATAAATGTAATCGGTTCACCTTTCTTAAAAAATACCTGGACGAAAACCAATTCGATTTCATCATCGATTTCCGATTTAGGATAAAACCAATTCAAGAACTGATCATTGCAAAATATTTGTACCAAACCAAAACGATATTTACAGTTCATAGTTTTTTGATTGATCATTATATGCCAAAATGGAGTTTTTTGACTCGATTTATGTACGGCGCTTGTTATAAATTAGTGAGTATTTCGGATGAATCCAAAGCCTTAATCGAGAAAAAACACCAACTTAAAAATGTAGTTCGAATTTATAATCCAATTGATATTAATGAAATTGCATTAAAAAGTAAGACTGAAATCACGGTTGATTATGAGTATATCATCGGCGTAGGTCAGATGGAAACCAATATCAAGCAGTTTGATAAGTTGATTGAAGCGTATGCTAAATCTATTTTGCCAATAAAGAATATACATTTGGTTTTATTAGGTGATGGCGAACAAAAACAAAAGCTTTTAAATGTGGTTAAAGAGAAGAATGTCGCAGATAAAGTACATTTTTTAGGGTATCAGCACAATCCGTTTTCATATTTAAAAAAAGCACGATTTTTTGTATTATGCAGTTTGAATGAAGGGTTGCCTAATGTTATTTTAGAATCTTTGGCTTGTGAAACACCTGTCATTGCTTTCGATTGTTCCTCTGGACCCCGAGAAATGATTCAGCATCGAGAAAACGGATTGTTGGTTGCCAATCAAGAATTAGGAAAACTTTCTGAAGCAATGAATTTATTTGTAGAAGATGAAAATTTATACCAATATTGCAAGCAAAATACATTGCAAAGCGTACAGTCTTTTGCTGTTGCAACTATCGGAGAACAATGGTTGAATCTAATGAATATCAGCTTAAAATAGAATTATGACAACACTTCAAGATATACAACTAATAAATATTCCAGTGGTTGAGGATAGGCGTGGCAATCTCGCTTTCATTCAAGAAAAAGTGTTGCCATTTGAATTCAAGCGTGTCTATTATCTTTTTGATGTGCCCAGTAATTCTTTTAGAGGCAGTCATTCGCACGTCAATCAATGTGAAGTGTTAATCGCTTTGAGCGGAAGTTTTGAAGTTGTTCTAAATGACGGAAAAGAAAAAAAATCGTTTTTATTAAATAAACCTAATTTTGGATTGTATATTCCAACTGGAATATGGAGGGAATTAGAAAATTTTTCTTCGGGGGCAGTTTGCTTAGTTATGGCTTCAGATATGTACGAGGAAGACGATTACATTCGGGATTTTGATCAATTTTTAGAATCGAAAAAATGAAGCTTTTGTTCTTTGTTCCCAATGTCAATAATGAAGGCGGAGTTGCCCGAGTCCTTTCAGTAAAAGCAAATTATCTTGTTGAAGAATTGGGATATGAGGTGCATATTCTGACTCAAAACGAGGGTTCTTCTCCTTTGTTCTATACTTTTAATTCCAATATTATTTTTCACGATATGGTGTTGAAAGGAAACTTATTTCAGTTTTTAAATTCTTTTTCGAATGGATTAAAAACTAAAATTAAGACCATTCAGCCCGATGTCATTGTCGTTTGTGATAATGGTTTAAAAGCATACTTGATTCCTTTTATTTTAAAAAATAAAATTCCTCTTGTGTTAGAAATGCACAGTTCTAAGTTTATCGAAGAGAGGAAATCGTATGAAAATGTTTTTAAAAAAGTCTTTAAACAGATTATTTATACTTTCAAAAAAATCGGAACTCAGAAATACAATCAATTTGTAGTTAAAACCAGTGAAAGTATTGCAGAATGGAATATTAAAAATACAATTGTTATACCTAATCCTTTATGGTTTACTTCCGCTAAAACAAGTACTTTAGAAAATAATAAAGTTATAGCTGTTGGCAGGCATACGTATGAAAAAGGATTTGATAGATTATTAGAAATCTGGAAAAAAATAGTTGTGAAGCACCCCAATTGGATTTTGGAAATTTACGGAAACGAATCAGGTAATCTCGATTTAAAATCATTGGCCGAAAAGCTAAATGTTTCGAATAATGTTGTTTTTCATAAACCAGTTCAAGATATTGAACATAAATATGTAGAAGCTTCATTTTATCTGATGACATCTCGATTTGAAGGTTTTGGAATGGTGTTAATCGAGGCCATGGCATCTGGATTGCCTTGTGTAGCTTATGATTGTCCGTGTGGGCCGAGAGGTGTTTTAACTCATGGCGAAGATGGATTTTTAATAAAAAATGGAAACGAATTAGATTATGTAAAAGCAGTCGAGACTTTAATCGAGAATATAAAATTAAGAGAAGAAATGGGTAAAAAGGCAAAAGTGTCCAGTGAAAAATACCAGATCGATTCTATTATGGAAACTTGGAATCAATTATTTATTGGACTAAAAAAGAATTAATTTTTTTGTTGTAATGAGCATAAATAGCCCACTCTAAACCAATTAAAAATAAATAAATTAGGATAATTCCCTGTCATATTTTTAATAAAAAAACACTCAAAAATAGAATGTACTTTTGAAACAATATCAGTAAGTCTTGTTCTGTTTAAAAAATGATACAATTGAATCAGTCTCACAAATTCAATATCAATTTTTTCTTCTTCGTACAGTGAAATCAAATTCTCCA
>JAYTBZ010000311.1:0-6286 GCA_043736705.1 Flavobacterium sp.
TGGAATTTGTAATGGTTGCCAGTTGTTTATGGAATTGGAATTAATCAATCCAGAACATAAAGTTCACGGAAAAATGTTGCACAACGACAGTCAAAAACATGAGAGCATTTTTACATCGGTAACAGTTCAAGAAAATAATTCGGTGATGTTATCTACCTTAGCGGGAAGCACTTTAGGTGTTTGGGTTTCACATGGGGAAGGAAAGTTCAATTTACCTGAGTCAGAAGAAAATTATAGTATTGTTTCTAAATATGCTTACAATAATTATCCAGCAAATCCCAATGGCTCCGATTTTAATACAGCTATGATGTGTGACAGAACAGGTCGCCATTTGGTGATGATGCCGCATATTGAGCGTTCTACTTTTCAATGGAATTGGGCAAATTATCCAAAAGATAGGAAAGACGAAGTTTCGCCTTGGCATGAAGCTTTTGTAAATGCTAGAAAATGGGTTGAGAAAAATTAATTCAATTATAACATACAAAGCGCTTTCGAAAGGGAGCGCTTTTTTTATGTAATTAAAACAATGATAAGAAAAACCTATGCACTTGCGATATTATAAATTAATAATCTTCCGACCAGTTGAATTTTTCTTTTACAATATTATTTTTTTCTTTTTTAATGTATTCTAATAATGCATCAGCTGCTGGAGAATGTTTTTTCCCTTTGAGCCATATCAAACTCCAAGTAGTTTTAATTGGCAAACCCTTAAACGGAATGATTTGTAATTCCTTATTTAACAGTTCATTTTTTATTCCTATCAAAGGCATAATAGAAAATCCTAAACCTGCTATAACTGCTTGTTTAACAGCTTCATTTGAAGTCAACTCCATTTTTTTTCGAATTAAAACAGTATTTCTCTCAATGAAATTTTCCATCATTTGACGTGTTCCAGAACCTTTCTCTCTGTAAATGAGTGGTATTTCAGTAAATATGTCTTTTGAATTTTCCAAACTTTTACAATCCGTTTTGGAGTTGGCAACCAAAAACAATTTGTTTTGCAATAAATCTAATTTTTCAATGTTTAAAGAAGTTGGCAATACAGATACTAGCGCAAAATCAATTTCATTTTTCTCCAAACTACTAATTACGCGGCTCTTATTGGTAACGTCCATTTGCAATTCAATTCCAGAATGCACTTTCATAAAATCAGCCAGAAAGTATGGCATTACATATTTACCAGTTGAAACAACAGATACTTTTAAACGTCCTGTTAGTTGGCCCTTGTAAGCCATCGTTTTAAAATTGATAGTTTCTACCTGATTAATTATATTTTGAGCAACCTCAGCAATTTCATTACCAAAATCAGTTACATATAATCTTCTACCGACCACTTCAGTTAACGGAATATCAAATTGATCCTGAAAATTTTTAAGTTGAATAGATACTGCGGGTTGCGTTAAGTGAAGTTCCTCAGAGGCCTTTGTGACGCTCTGTGTTTTAACAACTTTTAAAAATATCTGAAGTTGATGTAAAGTATAGTTCATAGATTATTTTAATGATTACTATTACAAATGTAAATAAAAAAAGCAAAGAAGATTAACTATCTTTACTGTTAATTTATTGAGATTTTAAATGTCCAAAATTAATAATATTTAATTTTATTCATTAATTTAAGTAAATAACTAAAATAAACAGAACTACCGCACAATGTGTGCGATGAAATGAACTCTCTATCATTACTTTTCTAATATTTTGAATTAGTAACCAAATACTAAGATATTGATTTTGTATGGAGATGTTAATTACATTCGCTTAACTGAAAACTCGATTTAGTTAAGCGATGTAGTTCTTTTTTTTAATTAAAAAAGTAAAGTCAAATCGAGAAATATTTTTTATTATTTCTTAATTTATTTATTTATTTTTTTGCAGTGCATTACAAGTAATTTTTGTTCTAGCTACTACAGAAATTAATAAAGTCGAATTTTTCCCGATGAGTATTTCAAAGTTTCAATCACACAAATACATAACTTTCATTTCTATTTAAAGCTGTAAAAACTTCATACCTTGAAGCCGATAACAGTTTATTATTTAATCTCCAAATAAAAAAAATTAAGTTTTTGAGAATAAACGTGAACATAAATACCATTGAATATCTAAAGTAATACAAACATCAAAAAGCGAATTAACATACATTAATCTGAAGATTTTATAAAAATAGCTGTTTACTTTTCTACAAAAAGCAACGAGTTATTTTCTTAACGAATTCATTGGCAACTATTATGAAAATCAAATTCAAAGCTTATTATCAATTTTTTACACTTATTTTTAAAAAAACGATTTCGTAAAATGAGTTAATTCTAGTTTAATTTTTTATTTAATTTTTGAAATTGAATATTTTTATTAAATTTTATTTAATTTGCGCTTCAATTCAATTTTCGTATAATGACTTCAATTACCAGACTTTTTGATTTTCCTTATTATCAGCAAGATAAATACACTTCAATTCCAGATGCTCTAACAACTAAGCAAAATGGGGTTTGGTTAAAAACTTCTACCCAAGAATACATTGCAAAAGCAAATGCCGTTTCCAGAGCGCTTTTGAAAATGAACGTTCAAAAAAACGATAAAATTGCTATCATTTCAACTAATAATAGAACTGAATGGAACATTATAGACATTGGTGTTTTGCAAACTGGTGCGCAAACTGTTCCAATTTACCCAACAATATCTGAGGATGATTACGAATATATTTTAAATCACTCTGGTGCAATCTATTGTTTTGTATCGGATGCCGAAATTTTAAGGAAAATAAATTTAATTCGAGATAAAATTCCAAACGTCAAAGAAATCTATTCTTTCAACGAAATTGCAGGCTGTAAAAACTGGAACGATTTACTAATTCAGGGTGTTGATACTGGAAATCAAAGTGAAGTTGAAGATCGTAAAAACAACGTACAATCCGAAGATTTAGCGACTATAATTTATACTTCGGGAACCACAGGAAAGCCCAAGGGAGTTATGCTTTCGCATAAAAATATTGTCTCAAATGTATTGGACAGTGCCTCCAGAATTCCTTTTGAGGCAGGTAAAAGTCGTGCATTGAGTTTCTTGCCTATTTGCCATATTTTTGAAAGAATGATTTTGTATTTATACCAATATTACGGAGTTTCAGTATATTTTGGTGAATCAATTGATAAAATTAGTGACAATTTAAAAGAAGTTAGACCAACTGTTATTACAGCGGTTCCAAGACTTTTAGAAAAAGTATACGATAAAATTTACGCTAAAGGTACAGAGTTAACAGGAATTAAAAAGAGTCTATTCTTTTGGGCGATTGATTTAGGATTGCGTTATGAACCATACGGTAAAAATGGTTTTTGGTATGAGTTTCAACTCAAAATTGCTCGCAAACTTATTTTTAGCAAATGGAAAGAAGGTTTGGGTGGAAATCTTGATTTAATGGTTTCAGGAAGTGCCGCTTTACAACCACGATTGGCTCGAATATTTGCTGCAGCTGAAATTCCAGTAATGGAAGGATATGGTTTAACCGAGACCTCGCCGGTAATATCCGTTAACGATATTAGAAATAATGGTTTCAAAGTAGGCACCGTAGGGAAAGTAATCGATAATGTTGAAGTAATTATTGCTGAAGATGGGGAAATTCTTTGTAAGGGACCTAATGTAATGATGGGTTACTATAAAGACGAAAAATTAACTAGCGAAGTAATTACTGACGGATTCTTCCACACAGGAGATATTGGAGTTTTTGATGATCAAGGCTTCTTGAAAATAACCGATCGTAAAAAAGAAATGTTCAAAACCTCAGGAGGAAAATACATTGCACCGCAGTTAATCGAAAATACGATGAAACAATCCCGTTTCATTGAGCAAATAATGGTAATAGGTGACGGACAAAAAATGCCGGCAGCCTTTATTCAACCAAGTTTTGAATTTGTTAAAGAATGGGCAAATATTCACGGAATTGATGTTGGAAAAAGCAATGAAGAAATCGTTTCTAATAAAAAAGTTATTGACCGAATTCAAGAAGAAATTGACCTATTAAATGAAAAATTTGGAAATTGGGAGAAAATAAAACGTTTTGAACTTACACCAGATATTTGGTCTATTGAGGGCGGTCAGCTTACTCCTACCCTTAAACTAAAAAGAAAAATAGTGATGGAGAAATATATTGATTTGTTTCATAAAATCTACAGTTAGCATCTAACCAAAATCCTTTCGTTATGAAATTAAAAGTACTTATTTGCTCGGCGATTAGTGTCTTCTTTTTTTCTAATTGTCAAGAAAAAATAAAAGAAAATTCCGTAAAAGAAAATTACTTAGATTTCTCGAAAAGAGACGATCAATTGACGGGAGGTATTAAAATGATTCCCATAAAAACACCAAAAGGTACTTTTAAAGTATGGACCAAACGTGTTGGTAATAATTCCAAAATAAAAGTGCTTCTCTTGCATGGAGGACCAGGTTTAACACATGAGTTGTACGAATCCTTTGATGGATATTTCCCTAACGAAAGTATTGAGTATATTTATTACGATCAATTAGGTTCTTATTACAGCGATCAACCCAATGACAACAGCTTATGGACTAATGAGCGCTTTGTGGAGGAAGTCGAGCAAGTACGGATTGCATTAGGATTAGACAGTTCTAACTTTTACCTAATGGGACAATCTTGGGGTGGAATCCTAGCCATGGAATACGCTCTGAAATATCAAAAAAATCTGAAAGGCTTGATTATCTCAAATATGATGGCTAGTGCTCCCGAATATAACGCGTACGCAAAAGATGTTTTGGCACCGCAAATGGATCCTAAAATCCTGAAGCAATTACAGGATATCGAAAAAAACAATGATTTTGATAATCCAAAATACAGCGAACTATTGTTCAAATATTACTACACCGAACATGTATTAAGAATCCCACAGGATAAATGGCCAGAATCCATTAACCGCTGTTTCAAGCACATTAATCCTAATGTCTATGTATACATGCAAGGCCACAGTGAATTTGGTATAACCGGTAACGCGACCCTTAAAAATTGGGATGTCAAAGCTAGACTAAAAACCCTAACAGTTCCTACCTTAAGCATTGGTTCTAAATACGACACGATGGATCCAGAACACATGAAATGGATAGCCAATGAAGTTCAAAACGGACGTTTCTTGTTTTGTCCTAACGGAAGCCACCTTTCCCAATACGATGATCCCAAAACCTATTTCCCGGGTGTGATTAAATTCTTAAAAGATGTGGATAATGGAACATTTAAAAAATCTTAAACAATAATTTCAGTTGAAAACCATGAATGCTATTCATGGTTTTTTGATTTTACAAAGAAATTAAAAAACTGTATAACATTTTCTCTTATTATTTGAAAAATAGTGATTCCCAACATTGTCAAACTATTACTGTTTGTTATAAAAAAGTCTGTGATTCAAGTCATCTTAAATAACTTTTTAACTTTTATTTGCGTAAGGGACCGAAGTGACATCCTTTTATAAAATCACGTTTTTAGGGATTTTATAAAAGATATAACGGAGTGCCCGACCCGCAGGGATACGTCCAAAAAAATAAATTAATCTTTAAAAATTAGTTTAAACAGCTCTATCTCAATGTAGTTTTTTTATATTTTATATCTTTTAACAAAAAAATAATTAAATATATTATGCGTGCATAGTATTTTTTATTATATTTGAAATCGATACTCTACTTATGAAAGATAAAACGATAGATTATATTTTACGTGCCACTTGGCAAGCCGTGGCTCGAATGTATAATGAGGAAGCTTCAAAATACGATGCAAGCATGGCAACTGGATTTGCATTACTAAGTATAGACAAGGAAGGTGGAACACCATCGACATCGTTAGGCCCAAAGATGGGTATGGAAGCGACAAGCTTGACAAGAACCTTAAAATCTATGGAAGAAAAGGGTCTAATTATTAGAAAGAAAAACCCTGAAGATGGACGCGGTGTATTGATTTATCTCACTGAATTTGGTAAAGAAAAAAGAGAATTATCTAAAAATACCGTGTTGAAATTTAATGAAACGGTAAAAAAGCATATTTCTGAAGAAAAATTGCAACACTTTATAGAAGTTGCAGATACCATCAATGAATTAATTATAGACAAAAATATTTTTAATCCTACAAATGTCAAAGAACTAACAGAGAAAACAGAAAACGAAATCGCATAATATAAAGTAGTGATGCTTTTGAACGAAATCTTTTAAAATACCAAACAAATATAACAAAGTATGAAACGCACAATTAAAAAAGTTGCAGTGATTGGATCCGGAATTATGGGCTCAGGAATTGCTTGCCATTTTG
>JAYTBZ010000312.1:0-2872 GCA_043736705.1 Flavobacterium sp.
TTGTTTAACAAAACTACAGAGAAGTATCAAGACACAAAAATAATAGAACAAGTGGGCCACGGATTAGTACAACTAATTGAAAACGGTGACATTCATTCGCCAGAAATGACAAAACTACTTCATTCCTACTTGACACCAATGATAGATGCTAATATTGATTATTTAGTATTAGGTTGCAGTCATTATCCGTATTTGATTCCGCAGATAAAAAAAATTCTACCAGAACACATTAAAATCATAGACTCTGGAGAGGCCGTTGCTAAACAAACTCAAAATGTATTGAGAAATAAGATAGGATTTTCATCTGAAGAAAACAGTAATCCTATCTTTTATACGAATACGAATCCGACCGTATTGAAAGAAATATTAGGTAGTGCATACACCGTTGAAGAAAAAAAATTCTAGAAAACTATTCTTCCTCTTTAAACCAACTGGAATACATCACGTAATTATTGGAAATACGTTCAATTTCACCAGCAAAATCAGATTGATCAATATCTTTGACTTTTTTGGCTGGAACACCAGCCCAGATCGTACCAGCAGCAACAACAGTGTTTTGAGTAATAACCGCTCCAGCTGCTACAATCGAATTGCTTTCGATTACACAATTATCCATAACAATTGCTCCCATTCCTATTAGCACATTATCATGAACTGTACATCCGTGTACGATTGCGTTGTGGCCAATAGAAACATTATTTCCTATAATTGTTGGGTGTTTTTTATAGGTACAATGAATTACTGCTCCATCCTGTATATTTACTTTATTTCCAATTGTGATAAAATTTACATCGCCTCGAATCACTGCGTTAAACCAAACACTACAATTTTCTCCGAAAGATACATCACCAACAATAGTTGCATTTTCTGCAACATAACAATCATTGGGGATTGAAGGTGACTTACCATTAATTGATTTTACTAGCATGATAAAAAAGATAAATTAATTAATTGCCGGACAATTGCAATCGTATTTGACAGGTTTACAAAACAAATCAATTCCTAAGGTAATTTGGTGATAGCCACCATTGTCAAACTTAACTGCACCAGACAACTGAGAATACGTATAAGCAAACATAAAATTATCAAAATTAACACCTATAATTGGCGTGATGTATTGCAATTTTTGTTTAGAAACTGTACTGCCTTGCATGTATTCGGCACCATCAAAACTTCTTCTATAGGATAATCCGCCAAATATTTTTCCGAAATCTAATGTTTTGTAGGCCTTTAAATTAACGTCGATTGCTTTTTCTTTCGTTTTCTCGACCATTTGAAACAAAACAGAAGGTTCCCATAAGATTTTATCACGATCTCCAAAAATATATCCAGCACTCAATAAATACTTTCTTAAATTATCACTCTCGTATTCTGTGTAAATATTTCTTCTAGTTTCGACTGCATTTTTGACTGTTCCATGCACATATAAATCCAAGAAATTATATGAGGCACCAATATCAACATTAAAATATGAATCTTTTTGTACTATTGTTCCATTTATGATTGGATCAAAATCACCAGATTGACGGAATTCGGTCTCGTCTAACTGACTTTGGATTAGTCCAGCACTGATTCCAAAAGACAATTGATTTAAATCGATTTCATTTCTAGAAAACATCAAATGATACGCATAAGTAAATTTGACACCTTTTTGGGAATGATACCCGTTTTTATCATTAAAAACTATAATACCAGCACCAGCTTTCTCTCCTACTCTACCATTGAAACTTAATGTTTGGAGTTCTGGAGCATCGTCCTGATCAAACCACTGTTTCCGACCAGTGAGTCTGACTTTGGCGCAATTTGCAGCTCCAGCCATAGAGGGATGAATTAAATAGTAATTATCCGTGAGATAATCCGAGTAAACAGGAATACCTTCCTGCGAATAGGAATAAAAGGAGATAAATAAGAGAGCAAATAGGAATTTAATTTTGGTGTGCATTTAATTACTTTTTAGTAAGAAGGAATGATTCTAAATCAATAAAAGTTTTTTGGAAATAAAAGTCAAAATTCGTATCCAAAAGTAAAACTAAAGTTAATTTATTCATTAAAAATCAAATATAATTATTCTTAGAAAATAACTTTAGTAAATTTGCATAAATTTAAAAGTTATGAGCAAAATTAGCATAAAAGAAACGCAAAACCCAACTATACTAAAATTTGAATTTCAAGATTTTATCACTCAAAATGAAAGTTTTGAATTTAAAAATATTGATGAAGCAAAAACATCTCCTTTAGCACAGCAATTATTTTACTTACCCTTTGTAAAAACAGTTTACATTTCTGGAAATTTTATAGCAATCGAAAAATACAGTATTGTTAAATGGGAGGATGTTAAAGATGGTGTTGCTGAACAAATAGAGGAATTTGTAAACAACGGTGGAACCATAATTACCGTTGACGAAAACAAAACAAAAAAACAACCAGTTACTGTTTACGGTGAGACTACACCTAATCCATCAGCACTAAAATTTGTAGTTAGCAAAATGTTGACTAAAAATGCTATTGAATTTAAAAATATTGATCAAACTGGAGCTTCTCCATTGGCAAAGGAATTATTCAAATTTCCCTATGTGAAGGAGATTTTTATGGATGAAAATTACATTTCTGTCACTAAATATGAGATTAATGATTGGCAAGAAATAACATTAGAATTAAGAAGCTTTATCAAACAATATATTGAAAACGGCGGAACAATTTTAGACGAAAACTTCATCCAAACTGTAACAGCAAAAGAAGAAACTAAAGCGAAAGAATTTGACAACCTAGATGTGACCTCACAACAAATCATCAATATATTAGAGGAATACGTAAAACCAGCTGTTCAAGCAGACGGTGGAAATATTGCATTCGATTCGTATAACGAAACAGA
>JAYTBZ010000313.1:0-6226 GCA_043736705.1 Flavobacterium sp.
AACTCGCCAATTACTGGATTGTATTCATTTGCGTAATAGTTTGAGAAATAGTTTAATACAATTCCTGTTTGTAAATACAATGCATTTTTAAACAAATAACTAGAATAATAAAACGAATTTCGTGATACAATTTCAGGCACATTTAAAACTGCATCCTGCTGATTCACTTTTTGATACAATATGGTGTTGTCTAAAGCAAATCTTCCTAAAATAAATTCTCTATTAATTTTAGCAGAAAAGTAATTAATAGTTCCATCATATTGAGAGGGAGCAACAATTTGAGTTTGAGCTAGAGCTTGTGCATCACTAGATACATCATTAAAATACAAATGATCCTTTAAAATTGAATATTGAACTTCTACATTTACCCAGGAAGTATTCGCATCTGCTCGTATTGAATTTATCTTTTCATTCTTGAATTCGTTATACCAATTGTATTGTACATAGCTACTTTGATGCAGATTGTAATTACTATTAGGTAACTTATTCACATTTTGATACCTAAATGTGAATTGGATATTATCATTAAAATCATAACCTAATTTTGCATCAAGATTAGACAATGATTGGCCTGTGACTGATCTCGAATATAAAAAACTACCGTTCCATTTCTTTTTTTGAATCTCATATTGACCTCCTACTCTATTAATATTTTGACTAAAAGCACTTGGAATTACATTTTGATTATCGAAAATTAAAATTTGGTTATAGTAATAATTAGACCTAAAATCATCCGCAAAAAACTGAAACCTACCTAAACTAACGTTCTCATAAACAAGACCAACTCTATTGTACATTTTGTTGTAACGAGTTTGATCATTGATACCACTATTTTTAAAGGACTCCCCAAATCTAAATACAATTGTACTGCCTACCGAAGAAGGTACGGTAGCCTGATTGTACTCAAAAAATTTATTTTCATAATTAAATTGATGTGCTAGATATAAGTTGTTACTTCCTTTTTTTGGATTTATTCTAAAATTATGATCTAGAAAAATTCTTTTCCCTTTCAAAAAAGATTTTGCATCAGTAAAATAAACTTCAAATCGTTGCCTATTGTCAAAATTAGGATCTTCACTTTCAAAATCATTTGTTGTGGTTATTCCACCATTCTCTTCATTTAAGATATCTTGAAACGTATAATGTGCTTTTGCGAAATAGCGTTTGTTTTTGGTATTATAACTGGCCGTAAACCTAAAATTACCAGTACTTGACAATTGATTGAGGTATTCACCTTCAGATCGTAAACCTTTGTACGCAATTGAAAAATTTAAATTTTCAGACGTGTTTAAAGTAATGAACGCATCTACAGATTGTCCTTTACTGATTGTTGTTTTAAAATATAGTTCTGTAACTGGAGTAGCAACCGAATAATACCTAATTTGATTGGCTTCTAAAAAATTAAAATGTTTCGCTTTAAAACCAAATTCAGGATACGGATTAAACTCATTCAAACTGTATTGCAGTGTATTGTAGGTTTGTCCATCATTGGCAAACGGTAGCAATCCAAAAATATCTTTTCGCAAATAATTATGGCTGTATTCTTTTCGAATAGTTAGTGAAGTATCGATGTATGTTGTATCGTTTTCTATTGAAATAACTTTGTAAAGATCAATTGATGCGACTTTTTTATTTTTAAGTGTATCAACAACTCTAATTGATTTAGATTTCTGTACAATAGATTCATTTTTTACTTGGGCAAAAAATAAAAAAGGACATATTACTATAATATAAAAAAATGAAAGACGCTGTTGCATGGAGGAGAGTATAAATTAAAACCTGTCATGCTACAAATGTAGATTATAAAAAAGAAGAAAAAAAAAAAAGGCTTCCTAATTAAAGGAAGCCTTAAAAGAATATTACTAATACCCACTATTTTGTACTAGATTAGGATTGTTATCCCTTTCTCTTTGAGGAATAGGAAATACAACTTTATCAGATGTTGGCGTAGATACAGCAGCACTAGGCATTCCAGCTGATCTTAAAGGAAGATTGTTTCTTAATAAATCCAATCTTCTTAGACCTTCAAAACAAAGCTCTTTTCTTCTTTCTACCAAAATATCATTTATTGAAGATATCGCAACCAACGGGGCTAAACCAGCTCTAACTCTTGTGCGATTTAAATCAGCAACTGGAGTTGCACCTACAGCAGAACCAGCTCTAAAATTTGCCTCAGCTCTAATTAGATACATCTCTGAAACACGTAGAACGTTTGGATCATCTTGATTACTGGTCCCATTAGGATATTTAGTTGTAAAAACAGAAGTTCTATTTTTAGCATCTACTCCTGATCTTGTTAAGGTAGAATAACGTAAATCTCCTGGTTCAGCAGCAAAAGCAGCTATTAAATTAGTTGAAAAAGGGGTATCACCTCTACCTCCAAAAGCTGTAGGACTATATAATCTTGAGAATGACTCTGCAAAACCAATATCTCCAGCAACATTTTGCACTTGAAAGATATGTTCAGTACTTGGGTTGTTATAAAAAGCATAGTTAGCAGCAAGCGATATACCCGCTGTTCCAATTACAGTGTTAGCAGCAGTAGCAGCTTCTGGAAAACGCTCTTGGTACAAATACAATCTTGCTAACAACGCATTAGCTGCAGCTACAGTAGCTCTAGATTTAGCTGTATTGGTAATTGAAGTTCTTGCGAATAATAAGTCATCCTCAATAGAAGTATACACTTCTTTCAAGGTATTTCTTACTGGTCTTTGAGCAACACCCTCAAAAGGTTCAAGAACTAAAGGAATAGATAAGCTATTACCTGTTGGATCTTGCTTAAGTTGCTTTCCAAATAATTGCGAAAGTTTGAAGTGCATTAATGCTCTTACAAATCTTGCTTGACCAATAAAATCATTTCTTTCTGCGCTCGTAAAAGTAGTCCCTGGAACTACAGGTACATTTTTAATAATTTGGTTAGCTTGATTAAGTGTAAAATAATGAGCGTTCCACACACCTAAAATAGAAGTGTTGTCTGACAATGTATTAAATGTGTAAATCTCATCAAATGTAGGGAAAGACCCAACGAATTCTACATTATCTGCCTGCCATTCAGACATAGTATCTGGGATACCTGACAATGTATTAGAACTCTGTAAAGTACTATACATACCCGTTACAGCATTACCCGCTAGTGTTTCAGTAGAGAAAATGATAGCTGGCGTTAATGAATCCTCTGGAGCTAAATTTAAGGTATTGTCACAACTTGCTACTGCAAAAACGGACAAAGTTAAGAGGATGTTTTTTATATTTTTCATAATATTTAGTATTTTAGAAAGTTAATTTAACACCTAGTAAATAAGATTTTGACTGCGGTGGTGTAAAGAAAGTTTCACCTTGAACTTGATTACCAATTGAATTTGTAACCTCTGGATCAATACCCTTTAATTCTTTCTTTTTTAAAGTATAAAGATTTGTTGTGGTAGCAAAAATCCTAGCAGAGGTAAAGAATTTAGAATCTTTAAAAATAGCTGAATTTAAATTGTATCCTAAAGTAACATTGTTAATTCTTAAGAAAGAACCATCTTTTAATTGAGCTGTAGACCTACGATTGAATATTGCTCTTGTAGCACTAGTTAAGGACGGAGCATATGCAATTTGGCCTGGAGTAGTCCAATAATCTATCACAGCAGTTCCTTTGTTAAAATCACCATTTAAATTATCAGTAAATCTTTGACCGTCAATATAAACCAAGTTACCAACACTAAAGTTAGCTAAAACATTCAAGTCAAAATTCTTGTAATTAAAAGTATTGGTTATACCACCTGTAAAATCAGGATTAGAAGTTCCTACACGTACTCTATCAGCATCCGTTGGAGCTGTAGTCACGTTTCCATTTACATCTAACCATTCTGCATTTCCTGTTTGTGGATTAACACCTACGTATCTTACTAAGAAAAACTCATTTATAGATGCACCTTCAATTGCTCTTTGATTTGTACCGCCAATAAATCTTTTTCCATCAGGACCAACAGAAGCTCCTGGTAATTCTAGAACCTCATTTTTGTTAATACCTACGTTAATAGATGTTTTCCATTTGAAATCCTTTGTATCAACATTTACAGTAGAAAGATCAAATTCTAAACCTTTGTTTTCCATAGAACCTGCATTAGCAGTAAGTACTGTAAATCCATTGGTTCCAGGAATTGGCACATTCAAAATCAAGTCTGTAGTTTTTTTAATGTATGCATCTACAGATAATCTAATTCTGTTATTAAGGAAAGCAACATCTAAACCTAAGTTAGTAGTTTTAGATTGCTCCCATCTGTACTCTTTATTTTCAGGTTGTGTTAAATTAAAACCCGGTGCACCATTATACGCTCCACCAGTTCCACCACTGTAAAGCGGAAAAAATGCGAAATCACCCACACGGTCGTTACCACCCGTTCCGATAGAAGCTCTTAACTTTAAATCAGAAAATAATTTTACATTACTCATAAATTCTTCATTCGCAATGTTCCAACCTCCTGATAAGGCCCAAAACTCTCCATACTTTTTGTTTTCTGCAAATCTAGAGGAACCATCTCTTCTTCCTGAAACCTCTAGAAGGTATTTAGAATCAAAGTCATAAGCAAATCTTGCAAAGTAACCATTTAATCTAGAGTTAGCAGTTGCAGAAGTAGTTGTTGTCTTAGTAGCACCCGAAGTTACGTTTAACTGTAAATCTGATGCGAAACCAGTAGCTTCAACTGTTGCTGATATTACATCATTTTGCTCATACGTTGAACCCACTATACCTGATAAATTGTGCTTTCCAAAAGCTTTCTCATAACTCAAAGTGTTTGTAACTACATATTTGTTTTGAAAAACAGTATTATAGTACCCATAACCCGTAGGAGAATTGATTTCTAGAGAACGCTCTTTTTGCTGTAGCGTTAATCTATCGATACCAAAATCAGCTTTGTACTTCAGTCCATTCAATATCTGAATTTCTGTAAATATGTTACCGAAAGCTCTTGACGTTTTAGCTTCATTAGTGTCCAATGTTTCAATAGCCACTACGTTTGGAATAAAACCAGGAAGCCTTGTCAGATTCCCATTTGCATCGTATGGAGAAATCCACGGACTTTGAAGATAAGCAGCAGTTAATGGAGCAAAAGTACTGTTTTCAGAACCTACTCTATCATTAAGCACCTCGCTGTACGAAAGATTACCACCAATTTTAATCCTATCATTAACCTCTGTATTCAAAGATAATTTGGCATTTGTGCTACTCAAATTATTACCAAAGATAAAACCTTGAATATCAGATCTACCAAATCCTGCGTAATAGGTAGTTTTATCACTACCACCAGAAACAGAAACATTAGTTCCTCTTGACACACCATCTCTTAGTACACCAGCCTGCCAGTCGTAATCATCATTCAAAAAATTAACAGGATTGTCTCCTCTTAAAGTCTTAAATGTTCTGTACTGTGTACCGTTCATCATTGACAATAAATCAGTTGCTTTGCTAACAGAAAGCGTTTGTTCGAAAGTAACTCTAGCTTGTTGATTTTTTTTACCCGTTTTTGTAGTAATTAAAATTACACCATTAGAACCTCTAGAACCATAAATAGCAGTTGCAGCAGCATCTTTCAAAACGGTTTGAGTTTCGATATCATTTGGATTGATCTCTAATAATGGGTTTAAAGACTGTCCTCCTAGAGCATTTGTAAATAAACCATCATTCATAGGAACACCATCAATTACGTATAATGGTCTACCACCTGCTGTAATAGAAGAATTACCTCTAATTTTAACTACAGTAGCACCACCAAGAACTCCAGATGACTGAACCACCTGAACACCCGCAACTTGACCTTGAAGCATTTGCTGTGGAGACACAACAGTAAGATTGTCCATCGAAGCATTATCCACTACTTTTTGTGCTTGAGTTACTTTTTTTCTTTTCTGAACACCATACCCAATCACTACAACCTCGGTTAAGGCCTTAGCTTCGTCCTGCATGGTAACATTCATAGAACTTGTAGAACCTACAGTTCTAGTTATTTCATTCATTCCTACAAAAGAATAAACTAATACATCACCCGTTTTAGCTTTAATAGAATATTTACCATCAAAGCCTGTTTGCACACCTACCTTAGTGCCTTTTACTTGAACATTTACACCCGGAACTGGTCCAGTACCATCAGAAACTGTACCCGTGATCGTTCTTTCTTGTGCAAACGCAAATTGCATGGACAAAGCCATTAGCAATGAAAAAATCCATTTGAATTTTGATCTC
>JAYTBZ010000314.1:0-14142 GCA_043736705.1 Flavobacterium sp.
AACAAAAGCAGTAGATACTGAGGCAAACAAAAGGACAGTTAAGAATTTAGATTGTATAAATTCTTTTTTACTCATTCCGTCAATTAAGTTTTGTTTCAGTGTGCCATAACTGTACTCATTTGCCATCATAGAAACAATTACGATGGCTAAAAAAAGTTTTAAAATGGCCGCAATATAGGTGTTAAAATGCCAGATGAAAGGAAAATTAAAAATTCCCATTTCAGCCAAGTGAAATTTAAAAATCCCAAGATCAAATTTTATGGATGCGATTAATGCTATAAAAGTTAGGAGAATAAAGTAAGCTAATGTTAAAACTCGACTGGCTTTATTTTTCCAAATTTTTTGTAATTCTATGGAGAGTAATCTTTTCATGATTTAGTTTTTGAAATTTGAATTGGAATTAGTCAGTTCTAAAAATTGTTCTTCTAAGCTGTTTTTGCGCTTAACCAAATGATTGAGAATAATGTTTTTTTCAAAAAGAAAACGATTTAATTCTTTAGCTCCCAAGTCATTTTTTAAATAAACTAAAATTTTTCCATCATCATTTATTACATTCTTCACTGCTGAATGGGTTTTAACAGCCTCGATTAAACGCTCAGTATCATCGGCTTGTAATTCAAAAAAGCCTTCATTAGCTGACATGCCATCGACTAAACCAGTATATAAAATTTCACCTTTTCTTAAAACTACTACATGGGTACACACTTTTTCTACCTCGTCTAATAAATGAGAAGCCAATAGAATAGTAGTTCCCTGGGATGCAATTAATTTGATTATATCTCTAATTTGATGAATTCCTTGAGGGTCTAAACCGTTTGTGGGTTCGTCAAGAATTAAAATCTCTGGATCATTAAGTAAGGCAGAAGCTATTGCCAAACGCTGCTTCATTCCCAAGGAAAAAGTACTGAATTTACTGTTTTTTCGATCAACCAGACCGACTAATTCTAGTTTTTCAATAACTTTTGCAGATTTAATTCCTTTAATTTTACAGACTAATTCTAAATTTTCTGTAGCAGTCATATACGGATAAAAGTTAGGTCTTTCAATAATGGCACCTACTTTTTTTAGCGCTTCATGGGTTTCAATAGTTCCATTAAACCAGTTGTAATCACCAGATGTTTTGTTAACTACGTTTAAAACTATTCCTAATGTTGTTGATTTTCCGCTGCCGTTCGGACCCAGAATTCCATAAACATTGCCTTTATGTATGTCGAATGAAACGTTTTTTAGAGCTTGAATGGAGCCATAACGTTTGTGGAGATTTTTAATAGAAAGTATCGTTTCCAATGGGTTCATCTTTTTGGTTTAACATAGGACGAACAAGTTTGGAAAATGTTACTGGGAAACTTAAATTAGTTCATTTCAGCAATTAATTTGCATAGCATTTCTAATTTGCTTGCAGTTATAGGTTTCTTAATATAATCTTTTATCACATCATATTTTTTTGCCCTTTCAATATCGGCAGGATCAATTGATGACGTCATGATAAAAATTGAAATTTCTTTTTGTATTGGTAAATGAATAAATTCATCCAAAAATTGCCATCCATCCATTACGGGCATATTTAAGTCTAGTAGAATAGCGTCTGGAAGTATGTTACTATTTTTGCGATTTTCTTTTAATTTATCAATAGCCAATTGCGCATTATTAAATGAATGGATTTCTTCACAAAACTTACTTTTAGAGATAAGAATACTCATTAATTTCACAGTCAATTTATCATCATCAATGATGTATGTTAATTTATTTTTCATCTAAATAAATTTTAAAATTAGAACCTTGACCCTCTTCGCTCTCGATTGCTATTTTACCATTCATAGCTTCGAGTTGATTTTTTGTAATGAATAATCCAATTCCTTTTGCATCTTCATTGCCGTGAAAGGTTTTATACATTCCAAAAAGTTTGTGTCCATTTTTTTTTAAATCCAATCCTAATCCATTGTCTTTAAAGTTAATCACAGAATAGCCGTCTATGCTTTCATAACCAATTTCTAAAGTTGCATTGCGTTTTGGAGTTTTATATTTAATGGCATTTGTAAATAAATTAAGAAAAATACTATCCAAGTAAGCTGGGATTGCTTTAACAACAACATCCTCTGGAATTGTATTTGTAATTGTTATTTGGCTATCTTTTATAGCTAGACTTAATGCCATTCTTGTTTTTTCTATTTCACTTTTTAAATGAATCTTAGTTTTTTCAACATTTGTTTTTTGTTGAATGGTTATAATTTCATTTAGATATTCTATCGATTCTGATAATTTTTCTGTACCTTCTTTAAATAATTCAAAGTAGGAAAGTTTTTCATCTATGTCATTGGTGTTTTCAATAACATCTACCACCATTGATAAATTGCTGGCGTGGGAACGAATATTATGCGAAACAATATGAGTGAAATTATATAATTTATTATTTTGATTACTGGTTACCTCAAGCAACCGTTTCATCTCAAGCTCCTTTTCAATTCGTCTTGTCACGTTACGACCAACACCAATAAAATTAATGAAATTATTATTACTGTCAAATACGGTAGTGATGTTGAGTTCAAACCAATATTTTTCTTTATTAATATTATAATTTAGTATTGTGATTTTGATGCTTTCTTTATTTTGAATAGCTTCTCTCATTAATTGTGATGCTGATAAATCAGTTTCTGGACCTTTAGATAAATAACCAGGTTTTTGACCAATTATATCTTCCATAGCCAAACCAGTTAAATCTAAGTAGGCTTGATTTGCCCAAACCGCTTCCCCTTTTTCATTTGCTATTACAATGGTATCTGTTGTTTCTGAAGCAGCAAGTGAAAGTAAATTTAATTTATTTTCTGCATTTTTTCTTTCGCTAATGTCCCGGATAAAACAGACAACATACGTTTTTTGATCGACTTGAAATTTTTTGCCAGAAGCTATTTCAACGGGAGTTATTTCATTACATTTTGTTTTTATAACTGTTTCATTGATGGTGTATTCATCTCTATCTAAATTATATTTTAGAAAAAAACGAATGTCTCTTTTAAATTCATCTGGAAATAATTTTGAATTATGCAAGCCTTTTAATTCTGAATTACTATAACCAGTTAGCTCTGTCGATCTAGGATTACAGTCACTGATTTGTCCATTCGAAGTATCAATGATAAAAATAGCATCATTGGCACTAGAAAAAATAGAAGAAAATTTCTCTACATTAAATTGTAATTCATTTATTAAGTTTTGCTCATTTGTTATGTCTTGAAATGTACCTAAAAGTTCTACGGGCTTACCATTTTTATATTCTATTTGGCAAATACATTCAACATATTTAATATTATTTTTAGCAGTTATGATTTGAAATTTATCTTCAAATGAAATCCCTTCATTGACGGCCTTGTCGACTAATAAAGTAAGCCGATCACGATTTCCCCCTGATGTATAAAAGCTTACTGCCGTGTCAAGATCTGGCTCATAATCAATGGGTACTTCATGAATGCACTTAGTGACTGCATCCCAATAAACATCATTGGTAAGGATGTTAAATTTCCATATTCCGATTTTAGCTGACTGTGCAGCCTTGATATAAAGATCAAGTTTTTCTTTCATAAGTATGATTTTGAGGTTTAACTGCCTTGAGGACAAACATATATAAAGACGACGGTCTTGGTTTTAAAATTTTTAACACATTAAATAATAGGCTTGAATTCTATTTTTATAAATTAATTGTTAATAGTATCTTTTGAAAGTATTAATGAGTTTTGATATTTAGCAGTAAATAAAAAATTGATTTTTTATCTATTGAATAATCAATTTGAATTTTATAGCCAACTCACTTTGTTTTAATTTCATCAAGAATATGTGCTAATGTATATAGGTTATTTTAAACTTACAAACTGTAAGGTAGTTAAAACATATGGAATGAGTCGCTTACATCGGCTTATTTTATTGTAATTTTGTTTTAAATCCTTTTGCAATGAGTAGTGAGCCTGTAATACTTTTTAAAAAACCCTCGTATCCAGTAAATAAATCACTTTTAGAATACTTGGAGCGTTTTGATCGTTTGTCAAAAGTTGCTATAGTTTATGATGATTTATTGCGTTTTTCAGGATCGGTAACTGTTTATGATAAAAACGATGAAGACACATTATGGATTCGGGTGTATTATACTGAATTTGAGAGACAAGAAATTGATTTAACTTTAAAAAAAATCTATTCATTATTGCATTCTGATGGTAATTTGGGAATTATCAAATTCTTAAATGTAGACTCTATTGATTATTGCACTTTTGGCAACTCAAAACCTTTTCGAATAAAAATCAGAAATATATTAAATGATAATTACACGCACTTCTACATCAAGAAAGCCGATGCTTCCCGAATTTATGGACTCGAATTAGAGCATATTTTATCTCCCGATAAAATTAATTTTCTGGTGTATAACGATACTTTAATAGAAGAACACATTATGGGAATTCCCGGTGATATTTTTATTAAAAAATTATTGTCAGAGTGCACCGAAACTGAAAAATCTCAAATTGCAAAAGAGTTTGTGAAATTCAATGAGCGTTGCATGATACGATTACTTGGCGATATGCGTTCCTACAATTACGTGATAGTTCCCACACATGATTTTGACCATGTTGTGTATAAAATTCGCGCTATTGATTTTGATCAGCAATGTTATGAAGGGAATTTTAAAGTGTACCGACCACAATTTTTTAAGGAAAATTATCCAATGGTAAAATTAGTTAAAGACAAACTTCAAAACAGTTCTATAGAGCAATACAAGGCTGAAGAGAGAGCCGTTTTTGCTAAGAGAATTCATTCTGCTGAAAATCGCATAAAACGTCTGTTGCAAATTATGGGAGATGACGTAATCGCTCCCGAAGAACATTTAAAACAATTGCAATTAGAATTGTATCGGTATACTAATGATATGAATTTTAAAAAAGCTAAATCCATGGGGAATATTATGAGTGCAGCTTTTGGATTTATTACTAGAAATTTCAAGAATGCTTCTGTTTTTAAGTCTTGAATTAGTTTTTTTAAACCTATTCTAATACTATTAATTCAACTATGAAAAATTATATTTTCACACTATTTACATTGACTTTTTTGTCGTGTCAACAAGATTCAGGAGGTTTATCGCCCGTTTATACATTACCAAAAAAACTAAAAGAAGTTTCTGGGATTATATATTTAGATTCAAGTAATTTGCTCTGGACGCTGGAAGATAGCGGTAACGCAAATGAAATTTATGGAATTAATTTTGAAAACGGTACAATTGAAAAAACTCTAACGATTGAAAACACAGCCAATATCGATTGGGAAGATATTACTAAAGACAAAGACGGGAATCTTTATATTGGAGATTTTGGTAACAATGATAATGAACGAAAGGATTTATGTATTTACAAAATTGATAAAAAGTCTTTAACTTCAAAAAGTGCCATTCCAGCTTACAAAGTTTCTTTTGCATATCCTGAACAAAATGATTTTCCTCCTAAAAAAACAGAAATGTTTTATGATGTTGAAGGTTTTTTCGAATTCAAAAATAATTTCTATCTCTTTACCAAAAATCGAAGTAAAGATTTTGATGGGACCGCTTTTTTATATAAAATCCCCAATGCACCTGGTTTTCATCAAGCGGTTTTGATGGGAGAATTTAAAACCTGTGATAATTACAATCATTGCGCAATCACGGCAGCAACGATAGCTCCAGATGCGTCTAAAGTTGCTATTTTAACCCATGATAAGATTTTCTTATTCGAAAATTTCGAAGGCGATAATTTTTTGAATGGAATTAAAACTACTCTCGAATTAAATCATTTTTCTCAAAAAGAAGCAATATCATTTATAGATAATGACCGTTTTTTTATTGCTGATGAAAAAAACAAAAGCGTAGGAGGTAACGTTTATGAGGTTAGTATCAAAAATTAAAATCCAAATCCTAATCCAAAAGCAATTCGGGCTTCCTCGTTGGAAGTTTTAAAATATGTGATTCTGGCAGTGATTACATTCAATCCATTGAGCCATAATCCGCCTCCAAAAGATTGATGCCATTTCTCTGAATTCTCTCCTTTTTGCCATACGCGTCCATAATCAACACCACCCAGAATTCCGTATGTCATAGGCAAAACACTTCTTTTTATTTTACCAATATTCCAGCGAATATCACTGCTTTGATAGAACGATTGATTGCCCAGGAAGCGTTCGTTTCTAAAGCCTCTTAAGTCATAATCACCTCCCAAAGTGGCTCCTTGATAAAATTCGAAATTAGTATTCAATAACATTTTTGCTTTCAAAATAGTCGCCAAAACTACTTTTCCATTGGCATCAATTTTATGATTAAAATTTAGTTTACTTTCCAATGAAGCAAAATTTCTTTTGGTATCATTTAAATTCATTTTCCATGATCCTGAAATAGAAAATCCCATTCCCATCGAGGGAAATGAGGGGATGTCATAATTTTCAAAACTATATTTTAATGTTGCTCCAGCAAATTGTTGAATATTAAAAACATCGGGATTTACAATTCCGGGAATATTGATGAATCTGTTATTAGTTTTCTCTACATTGATTTGTTCAAATGAGGTTTGAAAATAGATCGTACTGCCATATTTCCCTACTTTTTTGATTGAGGGTAAAACTTTGAACATTCCAATGCGAACACGATTGTAATCCATTCCGAAAACTTCGTCATTATTTGCGGTTTCGTTACCAGTTCCAAAATAATTGATGGTAAAATTAGGACTGTTAAACTGGCTTTCTAAGTCTAAATCCCATTTACCAATTGATTTTGGGAAATGTGCATTGTAAACCAGTTCATATCCATCTGTTGCAAAAAAGTAATTTGTTTTTAAAATGTGTTTTTGCGTGTAGGGATTCTGATTGAATTTATTGACTGTATAGCTGGTAATAAAACCTATTTTCACGCCATCATCTGGATTAAAACCAATATTGGGTAATCCTGAGAAAGCATTATATTTTGGTTTTTTATAATCATATAAATTAGCTTTATAATCATCGGATAAAAGTAATCTTGTTTTGGAGTCTAAAGTGTAGGTGTTTGTTTTAGATTTAAAATCATGAATTTTTACCTTTATGCCATTTTCAACAGTGTAAGAGTCTTCGTTTTGACCTCCAATTAATCGTATGTTTATATTTGATTTTGTATTTCCTTGCACTTCAAAAATATCGTCTTCATCCAGTCCGTAAATCCATATATTTTTTGTTTTCTCGGCAAAGAATTCTTTCTGGTACAGTAGTTCGTCTCCTTCATTTTTGGAACGATATACTTCGATTTCTATTTTATTTTTGGTAGATTGACGTATTATAAATTTATCTTTTTTATCTGTACCAACAATTAAAACTGTTTTTTGTAAAACCGCATAATAAGCTGACGCGTAGCGTTGTAAAGCTGTTTTTCTAATAATTAATTTTTGTTTAATTGTAGTGAGTGTTTCATCTTGAACTTCTTTTGGTAAATTGTCAAAGGCATTATGTATAGCAGTCTCGGAGAGATTTTCCTGAATGAATTTAGCTTGTTTGAGCCACTCCTTTTCGTCTGCCGTTTTAAGAAAAGCAAGGTCCAAAGGATATGCTTCGCGATTGAACCATTTGACATTTTTAATCTTATTTTCAAAACTTTGCATGTGGCGCAACAAAGTCATATTCATCAATACGGTAAGCAAAGCTCCATCATATTTGGTAAAAGCCTGATCTCGATCTCTTGGAATTGGTTTGTAAACTATTTTTTTTCCCACTTTATATTCGCCCCAGCGCCATTGATCTTCGTTTCTGTTCCAATCTCCTATAAGCAAATCAAATAATCGTGCTTTGATATATTCGGCTTCATCTACACTATATTTTTCATCTTTTTGCAGGTTTTTCAATAATTCTTGTGTACTGATTATAGCACTAGGATTTCCAAAACTTTTCGCAGTAATTTGGCTATCGTTAGGGCTTTCCTCAACCCAATACAATTCGTCTCCAAAATTTGTATTAAAGTCTTTTAAGGCTCTATGTTTAGGAATATAATACAATACTGGATTGGGATGCGAAACTCCAATTTTTTCGGCTAAATTACCAACTGCAAATGAAGTGTATGGATGAGAAGTGGTATAAAAATCTAACAAAAAATTCTCTGCATAGGTATCTTCAAACTCATTTTCGATAATTTGGTCTTTAAATGCTACCGCTTGAAGGAATCTAGAAGCGCTTTTCTTCAAGGCTCGCATTACATATTCTTTTCCATTATTGTCCACAATTTGTAATGATCTGGATTGATCAGCATCACCAGCACCAGCACGTTTTGGTTTTAAACCTCCAAAAAGAGTATCAAGAGTTGTTGTTTGTACCGCTACTGGTAAACTGTAATAATTTCTGTAATGTCTTCCAAAAAGGAATCTGTAAAAGGCTTTTTTATCCGTTTGTTTTGCAGTGTAGACAGTTGCAGTAGTGGTTTTAGTAAATGAAGTTGGAAAGCTTTTGGTACTGAAATCGTCTTTTTTTGCGAGTATAAACTGTTCGAAAATTTGTTTCTCTTTATTATTTTCTTTTCCATAAAAAGTAACTTTTGCAGCTCCGTTTTCATAAACACTTAACTGCGCATAACCATTTCTTCCATAAGAAAAATCATTAGGGTTCACCGCTTTTGCAGCTTCTGATTTTGAGCCAGCACCACTTATAATTTGCTTGATATTGTCTTTTTCAATGTATTGTAAATTATGGTCATGACCAGAAACTACAATTACATTTTCTTGGTTTTGTATCAATGTTTTTAGTCGTTTAGTAAATATGGTATACTGTTTATTTTGAATGTCTTGCGGGCTTATTCCCGACGTTTTACGAATGAAGTTAATAATAGAGCCCACCACAGGTAGCGGAATTTTTTGCTCTAATGGGAATAGTTGTTTTTCTAGTGAAAACTGTCCACCATGTGATCCATTACTCATTAAGGGGTGATGCAACGCCACAATTATTGTTTTTTCTTGATTTTTATTAAGAATATCTTCTAATTCATTAAAAAAAGCATCTCTAGATTTTATCGAGCAATCATCATTTATAGTAGGACTGTTGTCCCAGTCTTCTAAAAACCATTGGCTATCAATGGTTATTAAAACTAGATTTTTATTGATTTCTATATGATCAATGCCACATCCTTTTCTGGGAAAAAATGAATTTTTAGTATTTAAATAATCAGTAATAAATTTTGCTTGGCGTTCTAAACCTTTTATTCCGCTGTACCAATCGTGGTTTCCGGGAATAAATATAGTTTGGCCCTTAAAGTTTTTAGATAATTTGAGTTGATTGGTTAGCTTACTCTCGGCAATTATTCGCTCATTTGCATTATCAGTATTTGGCAATCCTTTTGGATAAATATTATCACCAAGAAATAAAAGTGTGGCATTATTATCCGCTTTTTTTAAACGATCTTCCAGTAAACCAATTGTTTGTTGCGCTTTTTCTTCATTAGCATTACCAGCATCGCCAATTAAATAAAAAGTATGCGCAATTTTAGAACTATCTATTCCGGTTTGTTCAGCTGTATTCTTGGTTTTTTTACCAAATTGTTCGTGATGAGTAGCACACGATTGAAAAATGAGTACAGCAATAAATAATACAATAGTTACTTTATTCGAAGTAATAAAACAATTATCCGAAAACAATTTCATATTCTGGTAGTATAAAAATTTCTGTATGAATCTTATTGAACAATCCGAAATTTTTGTTAGTAAATAACTCAAAGATAAACTTTCTCATTCATATACCTACCATAATTTTAACCATACTCGTGAAGTAGTCAATGCTGTTGAAATACTCTCAAATAGTGAAAATATTATTGCTTCTGATAAAGAGATTTTAGTAGTTGCCACTTGGTTTCATGGCACAGGATATACAAAAAATGTAGAACCATTAAGCTTCCAATATTGTTATAGATTTTGATTTTTTAACAGAAATCGAAAATGAGAGGATTATATTGAGAAAGTGGCGGGGTTAATTAAAGAAAGAGAAATTAAATGTGTCCCTCAAAATATTTTTGAAAAAATAATAAAAGATGCAGATTATTTTCATGTTTTAAGTGATGAATACATTTTTAGTTGTAAAGCCTTTTAAAAAGTGAGGGAATAATGTATGTGGATAAATAAACCTTTAGGCTAATTTTAATCTATGCAGAGTGTATTCTTTTATTGTAAAATCCTATTAGAGTTTCGTTAATTTCTTTTAATTCAGGCGTGAGAAATGTTTTTTTACCTTTTTCATCATTCGTTAATTCGAGTTTACAAACGGTGCATTTAAATTCTTTGAAATGATTGGTAATATTTCTTGTAGTAATTATTTTGTGCCCAAATAGCATACACAATATTTTTTTACTCAAAAATTTTTCTTTGATTTTGATTAAATTCATGCTAATGAAGTGTTTGTGTTTTGATTCCAAGACGAAAATAAATATAATCAAAATTAACAAAATCTTCAAATTTAATCGTTTAAGTGCATTAATAATTATTAAAAACCATATATTTCTTATAAAATTTAATTTATTTCTTATATAATTTTTGTTTATTGATGTAATAAATTAAAAAATCCTCAATTGTTTAAGCAATTGAGGATCATATATTTTATCATTAAGATTGCACCTAGCTTTTTTCTTCTTTGTTAAAATAAACGAGATAATAGTACATTTGTTTTTCTTCATCCCAACCTTTTTCTACATACTTTTCGGCACTTTCAGGATTAATAAAATCCATTTTAATTTGAATGTGAGTATCTAAATTAATTACATTTTTAATTGATTTTCGTGCATCAGAAACTGCAGCATTTGCAATTGGGAATGAGGTAACATCTTCTATACTGTATTTCTCTCCTTTGTCTACTTTATAATTTTTAAATTCTGGAATTAAATCTGGGTTGTCTAGGACTTCATTTAGGAAATTTGTTTCCTCGAACTGATCGTTTTTTGCAAAATAGTTTACGGATCGATTCATGAACATCACTTCTTCTTTTTTATCCTCAGCGGGAAAAACTACGTCTTTAGCAAAGTTTTGACAGAATTTTAAATACTTTTTAGTGATAAAATTCTCATCTTCAAAGGCATCTACTGATAAAAAATGCTCTAACCAATATCTGGCATCATAGCGGTTGCTATCAACGGTTAGTATTTTATATCCTTCCTCTTTTTTGTAGTTAAAAATCAAGCATCCTTTGTCTAGTTTATTTAAACTCACACCATGTTGTAAAATCATCTCTAAATGTGAAGCTTTTTCTTCAAACTGTAAAAAGTCAGCTTGAATTTCACTTTTAAAAATTCCAATAGCATCAACCACATTATTATCAATACTTACATTGGTTAAATAAGTCACATATACCTCACCGTTCTTAATATGAGGGTGATTGGATTGCTCAAACAAGTGTGTTGTAATTTTTTTTGAAATTTCATGAACAGTACTTGGATTATCAAAAATTTCTGTTGCAAACTTGTACATATCATTGTAATCTAAATCAACTTCATGTGCAAACTGAAAATAATTTTCTTCTTTTTCTCTAAAGAGTTTAAAGAAAAATTCTTTCATCAAAGGCACAATTTCATCATTGAGCGTAAAAGGTTGCTCCGATAAAAAAATGGCTTCGTTTCTACTTTTATTTCCCACTCTGTGAATGGACAAATTTTCGATGTGTGTATTGTATAAGTTGATCATTTTTTTTAGGTGCTAAGTACAAAAGGTACTGAGTTACTGAGGTTTTTAATTTCTTTCTTTTATTTTCACGATGAATGAAACTAGCATTCGCTCAATTTCTCGGCTATCCTCGTATAACGTATTGAATTCTTCTTTGTTTAAATAGTCTATGTTTTTCGCAATTTCTAATTGTGTTTGCATTTCAAATGATGATCCAATTGAAATATTTAAGAAGCGTAAATATTCTTTGTTGCTATCTCTTCCAAACCCTTCAGCAATATTACTTGGAATTGAAACAGAGTTCCGTCTTATTTGGGATGTTAATGCAAATATTTCTTCTTTTGGAAAGTTCTTGGTTGACTTATAAATTTTGGTTGTTAATGAAATTGATTTTTGCCAAATCATTAGGTTTCTAAAATTGCTCATGTGGTTTGAAAATATTAAATTTATATAACGTAAAAACTTCCTACCTCAGAACCTTACATTCTTAGAGCCTTTCTTTTAATTAATTCCAGTTCTCCTCAAAACCGTAGTCTTCAAAACTATCGTCTCCGTCAAACATATCCAAATCGTCTTCGTCTAAACCATCTTCAAATTCATCATTGTACCCATCAGCATTGTCAGATTCAAAGCTCTTCTCCATCGCTTCATCGGGCATTTCGCCGTGAGAGAAAATAGTTTCTGGATATAAATTACCAACAACTTGATCCTCAACTGCAGCAAGTTCAACAAGGAAGGTCCACATATTGATGAAGTCGTAAACATAAAGAATTTTGGTATTTTGTTTATCTAAAATATCAGATAATTGATAGTCGCTCATGATTTTTTGCTCACCGGGAACGTCACCGGTATCAAAAAGTGAAATCTCCTCTTCTTGGTTCCAAGTTTCATCACAAGTGTAAAACGAAGCCACTTCCATGCCGTCAAATCCAAAGGAATTAAAAATAGCATTGTGTAAATCCTCTAAAGTATCGTCCTCAAGTATTGCGATGTCTCTAAAAACATCTTCTTCCGCGTCTAAAATCACTCTAAATTTATATACCATAATCTTTCTTTATATTGAAAGGTCAAAGGTAAAATTAAATTTCAGTTTTCGATTTCAGTTTTTAGATTTGTTGATAAGATTTTTGCAATCGATTTGCGAAGAGAATTTGCTCATGATTATCAAAAATCACAAGCGCTATATAGTTGTTAAGGCAGTAAATAGGATTGTTTCGCTTTATTTTCACTACCGTTTACATGTTTTTTTTAAACGGATACGATCATTTTTTTTTTATCCTATGAGACTTTTAATCATCAGTATTTATCCCTTCAATCATTAGGATTCTCTTAGTCTATTTTAAACCCGTGATACTAACAGAAACTTAAATTCATAAAAAACCCCAAAATACTATCTAGTTTTTTGGGGTTAGTCTATCAATTAAAAAGTTGAATTATTTAGTCTCTGAACAAAGTCCTACGATCTCATGAAAAACATCATGCAATTCAGTAATTGATTTTACTATCGCAGCATCAGCTCCGTTTGAAGTAACTAATTCATGAAGCGCTTTACTTTTTAATTGCAAGCGTTCTGCCGAAGCCAATATTGCTTTTGTTTTAAATTCTGTTGGAATATCAGACTTTAATAGCAAAGCCGCTTTATTCATCATTTCTTCTGAACGGGCTTTGATCGGCGCTAAATTTCCTTCCTCTGCTGGGTGAAACGTTTCAGACATTACACCATGAAATTCTTTTATGGCTGGCCATTTATCAAAAGTAGATTGTGCCGAAACGGAATTAGCAATAAATAGGAAAAATAGTGCTACAAAGGTTTTAAAGTATTTCATTATGATTTGTTTATTTTTGTTATGCAAATATATAAAAATTTAGTTTTCAACAGGTACTGATTTGTTTAAACAAAACATTAAACGTTCAATTTCCGAATCACTTTTGCTGGATTTCCTACTGCCAATGAATTATCAGGAATATCTTTGGTCACCACAGAGCCTGCTCCAATAACACAGCCTTTTCCTATCCTGATGCCAGGGCATATAACCGTATTGCCACCAATCCAGCAATCATCACCAATGGTTATGGGCAAGGCGTTTTCTAGCGTTTTTCGCAGTTCAGCATCTAAAGGATGTGTGGCGGTGTACAACTGGACATTGGGCGCAAAAAACACATTAGAACCTATTGTAACGGGTGCGCAATCTAAAACCACACAATTTACATTAAAATAAACATTCTCACCACACGTAATATTGTAGCCGTAATCACAATGAAAAGGCGGTTCCACATAAAAATTCGCTCCTGCATTCGGGATCAACTCTCTTATGATTTCCCGTGCTTTTTTTGTCACTCGGTATTCCGTTACATTCAATCTGTGAAGCAAATTTTTAGCTCTTCGACGGTCTTTTACCAAAACCGCATCGCCTGCGGAGTAAAAAGCTCCGGCAATCATTTTTTCTTTTTCGGTTTGTACTACCATTTTTTCTTTTTTATTTTTTGGGCATGCCCT
>JAYTBZ010000315.1:0-6202 GCA_043736705.1 Flavobacterium sp.
TATAGAGCGAGAACAAATCGTTTGCTTGAAAAAGATGATGTGATGACGAAGAATTATGAGGACTATGTAGCAAAAGTTACCACTTTAGGTGCTGATGAAGTGGCTAAGCCAGCTGTTAAAGCTAAGTTCATAGAATCGTATAACAATATGGCTGCTAGTTTTGCTAACACTGACAAGATTAAAGCTATTGAATATTTCAACAAAACATTAGCAATAGACCCAGCAAATAAGTATGCTATAGATTCTATTAAGATTTTAAAATAATTTTTCAAAGGTTAAAATTAAACCGATAGTCTACAGTAGACTATCGGTTTTTTTTGTTTGTAATGGATTTGTTTTAGTTTCTATTTTCAAATTAACTCATTTTCAAAATGCTTATCTTTGCACTTCAAAATAAAATAATGTTATCAAAAGTAATACAATTAGAAGTTAACAAAGGTGCTATGCTTCCGCTGATGGAAGAATTTTATACCATACAAGGAGAAGGATTTCATACCGGAACGGCTGCATACTTTATTAGAATTGGTGGGTGTGATGTAGGTTGTCATTGGTGTGATGTTAAGGAAAGTTGGAACGCTGAATTACATCCACCTACGGGTATTGATTTAATTGTTGCAAACGCAAGTAAATATTCAGAAACAGTTGTTGTCACGGGTGGTGAGCCGTTAATGTGGGATATGTCCTTATTGACGCAAAAGCTAAAAGAAAATAATAGAAAAGTTCATATAGAAACTTCAGGAGCGTATCCGCTTTCTGGAGATTGGGATTGGATTTGTTTATCTCCAAAAAAAAATAAATTACCAACCCAGACCGTTTATGATAATGCAAACGAATTAAAAGTAATTATTCATAATAAACATGACTTTATTTTTGCTGAAGAGCAAGCAGAAAAAGTTAATAGTAATGCTATTTTATTCCTGCAACCGGAATGGAGCAAAAAAGAGGAAATGACACCTTTGATTGTAGATTATGTAATGAAAAATCCGAAATGGCGCGTTTCCTTACAAACACATAAATATCTTAATATCCCATAAAAAAATGCCAAATACAAACTGTATTTGGTATTTTAAATATATCGGGAATATTAATTTAAACATTAAATCACCACTCTTTTTTCTTTTTTAATGCTGTAATATGCGATAAATGATGGTTTCCATGCCAAGCATAAATTCCTATTATTTCCTTAATTTTAAATTGCTTGTTATTTTCAGGATGAATAAAAGTTTTTTCTAAATCTGTTTCAGTTAAACTATTCATTAAATACGCCATGCGAAAATGTAAACCATCCAAAAGAGAAAGGGTAGGTTGAATGGGCATTTTCAAACTATCATTTAATTCTGACCAACGCTTTTCGTCATAGAATTTTATTATTGGATTATCTTCGGTCAGCGCCCATTTGATTCTAATCAAGCAATTCATGTGACTATCTGCACAATGATGGATCACTTGACGTACAGTCCAGCCATCTTGTCGGTAAGGTGTTTCAAGTTGTTCCTCGGTTAAATGATGTACTTCTTTTTTTAATCTTTCGGGAAAACTGGCGATTTCTGATATTTTAGTAATGAGATAATCGCTTGAATAGATTTCTGGAACGACAAATTTTCCAATTGGATAGCGTAATTTTTCTAAAGTTGAGTTTTCCATATTGTAGAATTTTTTAAATCGAAAGCTTCGCTAAATAATCATAATGTTCCCCTTCAAGAATTAACTCGCTTTGTAATCCATTAGCGAAAGCAGCATTTTGTAATGTGTTATAATCTAAGTAAAGCCAGGGAAATTCGTCTTCTTTCTCGTTTTTATAGCGTATTGTAAAAGTCAATTCGCCATAATAACCACTACTTGGAATCCATTTTCCGCCATCTTCATCGTTGTCAAACATATAAATGATATCCGAGGAATCAATTAGAATTTGGCCTTTTGGGTTTAATAAACTTTTTAGTTTTTGTAAAAATCGAGTAGTTTCTTTAAGTGTTCCAAAAATACCGGTACCATTCATTAATAATAAAATGGTATCAAATTTATTTTCAGGATTATCAGAGTCCATCTCAAGAATATTTTGAACTTGAGCATTTTTCAATCCTCTAAGTCTACAGGCTTCAATGGCATTTGCAGAAATATCAATAGAATGGACTTCTAAATTCCGTTCGTTTTGTAAGGACAAGCTATGACTTCCTGCTCCACATCCCACATCGAGAATTTTTCCTCTTGACATTTGTAACGCCTTTTGTTCTAGCTTTGGCATCTCACTATAAGTACGAAACAAATATGCAACATTCATTTCATCTTCATCTGAAATAGAAGTTTCTGTGATTAAATCTTCTGGCGAATTATTAGTTTGAAAATCAAGTATGGCTTTGCCAAAAAGGTCTTTCATAGTCTTTGTAAGGAACGAAGCAATCGCGCCTAGTTATTTAGTTAATACTGCAGAAGTTGTTTACTTTTGCTGTTCAAACTTTAAATTTTAAACTTGAAACACATATTAAACAATCTCCCTAAAGAAGCCAAAGATAAGCATATCGAAAACAAAAAGTATTTCGATAAGTTGAAAAAGAAGACGCCAAAGAATTTAGATTATGTGATGCAGGACTTGCATGATGCTGAATTTAAGAAAACAGATTGCTTGAAATGTGCCAATTGTTGTAAAACGACAGGACCATTATTCACCGATGCCGATATTGAACGTGTTTCGAAATACATGAGGCAAAAACCACAACAATTTATCGAGCAATATCTTCGCATCGATGAAGACAGAGATTATGTGTTGCAAAGTGTCCCGTGTACTTTTCTGGATAATGAAAATGCATGTATGATTTATGAGGTTCGTCCCAAAGCCTGTCGGGAATTTCCACATACAGACAGAAAAAAGTTTCAACAAATCACAGAATTAACATTGAAAAACGTTGCTATTTGTCCAGCAGCTTTCAACATTGTAGAAGAAATGAAAAAGAAAATACCGCTTTAAAAAATATTTCATCAAAATAGACGAATCCTATTTCGTCTCGTCTACTTATCTTTTGGAGAGTCCCGAGGCTTCCAGAGGGGTGAGGATTAATATATCAAATACTTCTTTCTCATTTCCTTAAACCTTTCCAATCCTTTCTTCCAGCTTTCTCTGATTTTATCTTCCGAAATTCCTGCTTCTATTTGCTGTTGCAATTTTTTAGTCCCTGCAAGTTTAGTAAAAAAAGGATTAAAAAATTTTGATTTGTCAGTTGTGGCCTGATACGCTTTAATCAGCCATTTTAATTCCAATCGATTTACTTTTGTAACCTTTGATAAATCCTCTCCATAACATTCGATTCCATTGTAAACTGGTTTTTGTGCGCCAAAATTTGGTTTTGGAGTAAAATTAAAACTACTTCTCGGTAAATAAGGAGAACCATAAATTTGAAATTGTTTCTCCGTTCCTCTTCCTACACTCACATTGGTGCCTTCAAATAGACATAAACTCGCATAAAGATTCACGGCTTGATCATTCGGAAGATTTGGTGAAGGCTTTACAGGTAGGCTGTAATCCCTTTTTCTAGTGTATTTACTACATGGAATTACTGTCAATTTGCATTGTATACCATTTTTCAGCCATTTCTCTCCATTAATCATTTGTGCATATTCGCCAATTGTCATTCCGTGAAGCAAAGGAACAGGATGCATACCTACAAAACTGCTAAATTCTTTTTCAAGAATTGGTCCATCCACAGTACGTCCGTTCGGATTTGGTCGGTCAAGAATCAAAAGCGAAATTCTGTTCTCTGCACAAGCTTCCATAATATAATGTAAGGAAGAAATATAGGTGTAAAATCGTGCTCCTACATCTTGTAAATCAAAAACCATGATGTCAATTCCGACTAATTGTTCTAGTTTCGGTTTTTTGTTGTCGCCATAAAGCGAAATAATGGAAAGTCCAGTTTTAGAATCTTTTCCGTCAACAATATGCTCGCCCGCATCAGCGGTTCCGCGAAAACCATGTTCTGGTGCAAATATTTTTTGGATAGCAATATTTTTTTCTAAGAGAAAATCTACAAGATGTGTTTTATTCGAGAGAATTCCAGTCTGATTGGTTACAATTCCAATTTTCTTATCCTTTAATAATGGCAAATAGTTGGTATAATTATCTGCTCCAGTTATAATTTTTATTTTGTCATTTGTTTTTTCTAAATCGTATTTGTCATTTTCTTCTATATTTTTTTCTCTTGCAGAACAGGAAGTCGAAATGATTATTAAGAATATAAAATTAAGCGATATTTTAAATAATGAGTTCATATTTAGATTCAAATAAAATTAAGGTCAATTAGTGTAATTCGTGTTTTAGCTGTATTTTTGGCTTTAGCAACGCAAACTGGCGAAGCAAATCCAAATTAGAAAAGTTATCAAATTGAATTTAGAATACTTCATCGCCAAACGGCTCATTACTACCAAAGATTATAAAAGTAGCATTTCTACGCCAATTATAAAAATTGCTATTTCTGCAATTGCAATCGGTATGATTATGATGATTGTTTCGGTAGCGACAGGGATCGGGTTGCAGCAAAAAATTCGGGAGAAAGTTTCGGCTTTTAACGGGCATATTATTATTTCGAATTACGACAACAATCAATCTGAAGTAACTTTGACGCCAATTTCTAAAAACCAAGATTTTTATCCAAAGTTTAAAACCGTTCCAGGAGTGGAGCACATCCAAGCGATTGCCAGTAAAGCTGGAATTATAAGAACTCAAACTGCTTTTGAAGGAATTATTTTTAAAGGAGTTGGTACTGATTACAAGTGGGATAATATAAAAGAGTACTTAGTTGAAGGACGAATTCCAAACATCAAAGGTAAAATAAACGAAGAAGTAGTTATTTCTCAATTTATTGCCAACCGATTAAATTTGAAAATAGGCGACGCATTCAATACTTTTTTCATGAAGGAGAAAGGATATAATTTGCGTAATTTTAATATTGTTGGAATTTTCAATTCGGGTTTTCAAGAGTTTGATGCAACTTATATAATAGGAGACATTCGTCACATGCAGCGTATCAATAAGTGGACTCCAGATCAAATAGGTGCTTTTGAAGTTTTTGTAGATGACTTTAATGCAATAGAAACTACTGGAGAGCAAGTTTATGCACAAACCGCTTCCACACTTGACAGTAAAACTATAATCGAAAAATTCAGTTATATATTCGAATGGCTTCAATTATTCGATTTCAACATCATTGTTATATTAGTAGTCATGATTCTCGTAGCCACAATCAATATGGTTGTAGCTTTGCTAGTTCTCATTCTCGAGCGAACACAAATGATAGGAATTCTAAAAGCTTTAGGTGCTAATAATTGGTCGGTGCGAAAAATATTTTTATACAATTCCCTTTACCTTATTTGCAGAGGATTATTTTGGGGAAATCTAATTGGTATTTCATTATTGTTAGTTCAGCAGCAATTTGGTATAATTCAACTTCCTCCTGAGAATTATTACGTCAATCAAGCACCAGTGTATCTAAACTGGGGATATATACTTTTATTAAACGTTCTAACCGTGTCTGTATGTTTTTTGGCACTGTTAATCCCGTCATATATAATAACAAAGATTTCGCCAGTAAGAGCGATCCGTTTCGATTAGTTTTTTTGTGCGTTCCTCCTTATATAAAGAAAGGCGATAATCAAAAAGGATAATCGCCTTTCTATATATAAGGAGTCGGGCTATTCGCTACAAGTCCTCGTCAAGTTCCGTTGTACGGCACTTAACTGTGGGCTATTCGCTGCTATCCCTAACGCGAGCCTAGAATAGTTAGGACAAACAGTCTAATGATAAGAATTAACGCCAACCCAAAATCTGGTTACCTTATATATAGGAGAAAATGAAAAAGCGATTAGTATACAATGAAAAGTATAAAAGCATTTTATCGATCTCGAGTAGTTTTTGGTTAGAATGCTGTTAAGGCAGGCTATTTTGAGAGATTCAGACAATGGGAAGAGCTTTTCAAACAAATATAAAGAACGAATTTCGAAAGATTTAAGAAATACAGCCAGGTAGGATAGGTATGCGTTTAGGTATGCAAAGCCCATTTTTTCATCCATTTTGTTACCTTCTGCTTTGGAGCGTGCTGGTGAGTGTAAAAAACTTCACTTACAAAATTCACGTTTACAGTGATTTAAAACATAAGTTAAGAAAAAGGCAAAAAAAAGTAAATAAAAAGCTTGTAGAAGTGAATAAAGGTGGTAC
>JAYTBZ010000316.1:0-2852 GCA_043736705.1 Flavobacterium sp.
CCAATTTCACGTACGGTTCTAACTAATTCGTCTTTGCTGTATTTTTCACCTGGTTTTGTTCTTAATTCACGGTAAATAACGCGGTCATTGGTTTTGTCATTACCCACAACTGTTATCTTGTTGAAGTACGCTATAGGACCTTCTGTAATTCGTATTTCAAAATCAATAGTGTCATTGGCAGTTCTTACCTCTACAGCATTAATATTTGAAAATAAATATCCGTTATTTTTGTATAAATTATCAATGTCTTCGCCATCTGGTTTTGATCCATCAGCAATTCTTTTTTGTAGCAGAACGCCATTATAGGTTTCTCCTTTTTTCACGCCTAATACTCTACTCAAACCTTGATCGGTGTAAACTGTATTCCCTAAGAATTTTATGTTTCCAAAGTAATATTTATTTCCTTCTTCTACATTAATTTTTATAGCTAACGCATTTTTCTCTTTATCAAATGTTACAGAGTCCGAAACGATTCTGGCATCTCTATATCCTTTCTCTTTATAGGAAGAAATTACTTTTTCTAAATCGGATTTGTATTTGTCTTTTATGAATTTTGATGCTTTTAAAACACGAGTAAATTTCTTTTGTTTCGTATCTTTCATTGCTTTACGCAAAGTGTTATCAGATATTTTCTTGTTTCCTACAAAATCAATACTTTTAATTTTTACTTTTTCACCTTTGTCAATGCTAACAAGCATGTTTACTGAATTAACAGTGGACGTATCTTTAACCGTATTAATGTTAACTTTGGTGTTATAATACCCGTCTTTCTTGTATTTGTTTTCTATATAATTTCTGGTGGTTGTAATCAAGTTTTCATTTACAACTTTGCCTTTATTAAGACTATTGTCTTTAATTAAAGCCTCTGTTTTTGTCTTTTTAATCCCTACAAATTTTACTTGATTTAGTTTGGGCAACTCTACAATATTTAAATCGAGGTAAATACTATCATTCTGCACTTTATTTACATAAAATGAAATTTCATCAAAAAGACCTAATTTCCCAAGTTTTTTTATAGCAGCACTAATTTCTTCACCGGGGATTGTTATTTCTTGTCCTTTTTGTAAACCAGAGAATGTAACAACCGTTTGTGAGTTGAAACTAATGTCTCCAACAATAGCTACATCAGCTAAAATGTATTTTTTTCCTTGATCAAAAGGGACTCTTTCTTGGGCTTTAACTTGTGTAAAACTTACTAATATTAATACAGTAAGGACTATTTTTATGCTTTTATGTAACACTAAAAAATTATTTAATTTGTTCACTTGTTTTTCCAAATCTACGTTCTCTTTTTTGATAACTAATGATAGCCTCATATAAATCTTCTTCTTTAAAGTCCGGCCATAATATATCAGTAAAATATAATTCTGAATAGGCAATTTGCCACAACAAAAAATTACTTATCCTATGTTCTCCACTTGTTCGTATTAATAAATCTACATCCGGTAAATTTTGCGTGTAAAGATGCTCATTAATAATGGAATCGTCAATAGCGTCTATTGAAATTATATTATTTTTAACTTTACTACAAATATTTCTTACTGCAGATACTAATTCCTCCCTAGAACCGTAGCTTAACGCTAAGGTAAGTGTCATTTGTGTGTTGTTTTTTGTCTTGTCAATAACATCAAGGAGTTCTTTTTGTGCAGACTTTGGTAATCTTTCTAGGTTGCCAATTGCATTGAGTTTGATGTTGTTTTTTTGAAGTGTGGGTAATTCTTTTTTCAAGGAATTGATTAGTACTTTCATTAAAGTATCTACTTCTAGTTTAGGTCTGTTCCAGTTTTCAGTAGAAAAAGCATATAGAGTAAGAAATTTGATACCAAGTTTAGCACTGGCTTCTATTATTACTTTGACTGATTTTGTCCCACTTTCATGACCCAAGGCGCGCAAAAGCCCTTGTTGTTTTGCCCAACGTCCATTCCCATCCATAATGATGGCCAGATGTTTAGGTAAGTTATTCTTATTAATAGTCTCTTGTAAATTCATTTCTCTATTCTGCACAATAACAGGGTTTGTTCCCAAAGGTGTAAGTTAACGTAGCTCCTGTAAAAACATACCAATCATTATTATTTATATTTCCAAAATTTTGATTAAAGCTTCCATCTATATTATCAGTGAACGTATATCTTGCACCAGTTTCTAATGCTAAAACCAAACGAGGTGATATATTAGATTTTATTCCTATGATAACAGGGAGTGCTATTGATTTTTTTCTTTCGGTTCTTCCACGAACTGATATTCCAGCTTTTGAATCTGTTAAGGTGTATTTTGCTAGAAAATAACTCAAACCAGAGGCAACATAAGGAGTGATTTTTTTACTCGAGTCGTGAAGATTAAAATCAAAAAAATTAAATTCAAGACCTAAAGATACTTCTTTTAAATTGTTTTCAAAACGATATTCCCTTAGGTACCTGCTAGCTTCTTTTGAATCTAAATCATTTGAGGTGATTTTAGATTGAGTATACGAAAATCTGTAGGAATGTCTGGGACTTTTATTCCACTTGTATAGGACTCCAATTGCAGGTTCGTTTGGTGAAATGTAAGTGGTAGGTCCGATGTCCCCGATATAATTACTGCCCCCTAAAAAAACACCGACCTCATGTATTTGAGCATTGGTTGCTATCACTGGAAAAAAACACAGAAAAAAATAAAAAATTTTGTTCATTTAATCAAAAATTGCGTGCAAATATAATAATTATCAATTCGATTCAATACCCATTCAGTTAAATGTGCTTTTTTTTAATAATTCACTATTAAACGCACTATAAATAAGTATTTAATTTAGTAAAACGGGAAAAATTGATAAAATCGTATAGCGTTTGATTAAAATGATTTAATTCCTCTTGTCT
>JAYTBZ010000317.1:0-2841 GCA_043736705.1 Flavobacterium sp.
TATTAATAAAAGATGTACATTTGCACCAAATTTCAGAAACGTAATAAATTAAGATAATTAACTGTTATGGTGATTTCAAACAAACCACTTAGATTTATAGTAGCGACTTTAGTAGCGTGTCTTCCTTTAGTTAGTTTTGCAAATCCAGAGACGGATACTGCAAAAGTGAAAACTGAAGTTACCCTTGAGGAAGCCGAAGGAGCTCATGCAGAACCAAAAGATGTAAAATCTAAAATTAAGGAATTTATCAATCACCACCTTTTAGATGCACATGATTTTACAGTTTTGGCAAATGAAGAAACAGGCGAGCATTACGGTTTTTCATTGCCAATAATTCTTTGGGATAATGGTCTACAAGTATTTTCATCTTCTAAATTTCATCACGGTGAAGAAGTAGCAGAGCACAATGGTAACTTCTATGTATTGCACCACGAGAAAATATACAAAACAGATGCTTCTGGAGCTTTAACAGAAGAGCATGGTCATCCAACAAATGTTAGACCATTAGATTTATCAATAACTAAAAGTGTTGTAGGTATATTAGGAATAGCAATCTTAATGTTTGTATTGTTTGCAGGTCTAGCAAAATCGTACGGTAAAAATAACGGAATTGCATCAGGTGCTGGTCGTTTTTTTGAACCGCTAGTGCTTTATGTGAGAGACGAAATTGCAATTCCAAATATTGGAGAAAAAGGGTATAAAAAATACATGAGTTACTTGTTGACTATATTTTTCTTTATTTTCTTTTTAAACATATTAGGATTAACTCCACTAGGATTTAACGTAACAGGGAATATTGCTATAACAGCATCATTAGCTTTGTTAACGTATTTAATCACAACTTTTACGGCTAATAAAAATTACTGGGGACACATTTTCTGGATGCCAGGTGTGCCAACTCCAATGAAATTTATTTTGGCTCCAATTGAATTATTGGGAACAATCATCAAACCATTTTCATTAATGATACGTTTATACGCTAATATTTTAGCAGGACACGTTGTATTGATGAGCATCATTGGTTTAATGTTTATCTTCAAAAGCTGGATTGGAAGTACTTTGTCATTTGGATTGGCATTTGCACTTTCTATCCTTGAAATATTAGTTGCTTTTTTACAAGCGTATATATTTACCATGTTATCTGCACTTTATTTTGGAGCAGGAAACGAAGAGCATCATCACGAGGAAGCTCACCATTAAATTGCTTTAAGCAATAAGCTATAGGCAATAAGCTGCAAAGCATAAAGCCTACCGCCTAAAGCATAAAGCCAAAAACAAATGTTTAATTTTTAATATATATATTATGGAAATTCCAACTATTGTAGGAGCAGGATTGATTGTTATCGGAGCAGGTTTAGGTATTGGTAGAATTGGTGGTTCAGCAATGGACGCTATTGCTCGTCAGCCAGAAGCTTCTGGAAAAATCCAAACAGCTATGCTTATTGCAGCTGCACTTATTGAAGGGATTGGTTTTGCTGCGTTATTCGCATCTTAATTAAAAACTTAAAAAAAACACTAGTTAACAACGGTTGGTTGTAACTAGTGTTTTTAAAATTAAAACATTACAAATTGCGATAAAAAGCAATTAATACTTTAAAATTTATAATTCGATATAATGGATAAGTTAATAAATGATTTTTCGTTTGGTTTGTTTATTTGGCAAATAGCAATATTTGTTGGATTGATCTTTTTATTGAAAAAATTCGCTTGGAAACCAATTCTTGACGCAGTAAATGATAGAGAAGAAGGAATCAAAAATGCATTACTTTCTGCTGAAAATGCTAGAAATGAAATGCAAAATCTTCAAGCTGACAACCAACGTATTTTGCAAGAAGCAAGATTAGAGCGTGACAACATGCTTAAAGATGCTCGTGAAATGAAAGAGAAAATGGTTGCTGATGCTAAAAATGAAGCGCAAGCTCAAGGATTGAAAATGATCGAGCAAGCAAAAGCAGCGATTGAAAGCGAAAAAAATGCAGCTATGGCAGAATTGAAATTACAAGTTTCAACTTTATCATTGAGCATCGCAGAAAAAATATTGAAAGACGAATTATCTAACAAAGAAGCTCAAACTAAATTAGTAGAGAAAATGTTAGGTGATGTAAAGTTAAATTAACAATTATGGCAAGTACAAGAGCAGCAATTCGTTATGCAAAAGCAATTCTGGACTTAGCAAACTCAAAAGGTGTTGCCGAGGTTGTAAATAACGATATGAAAACTATCGCTTCAACAATTAATGGTAATTTGGAATTGAGTACTTTTATTCAAAATCCAACAACTAAAGTCGAAGTAAAAGAGCAAGTATTGTTAGAAATTTTTACCGGTATCAATGGCGTAACGCAAGGTTTGTTTCATTTGTTATTCGAAAACAAAAGATTCGAAACTCTAGAAGCAATTGCAGCCGAATACTGGAAACAATTTGATATTATGAACGGTGTTGAAGTAGCTACTGTAACCACCGCTATTGCAATGGATGCTGCATTAGAGGCACAAGTTTTAGCCAAAATTGCAACCCTTTCGGATAAAAAAATCACAATAGAAAATATAGTAGATGCTTCCATCATTGGAGGATTTATTCTTAGAATAGGAGACAAGCAATACAATGCTTCAGTAGCCAACAGATTACAAGTATTAAAAAGAGAGTTAAGTAATTAATTTTATTGCACATTTAAGTGTTTAAATCATAAAATAAGATGGCGGAAATTAAACCTGCTGAAATTTCAGCAATATTAAGAAAGCAAGTAGAAGGTTTTGAATCTGGTGCTACACTAGAGGAAGTAGGAACCGTACTTCAAGTTGGAGATGGTATTGCTCGTATTTACGGGCTTTCTAACGTTCAAT
>JAYTBZ010000318.1:0-2836 GCA_043736705.1 Flavobacterium sp.
GTAGCTTTGTATTCTACTAAAAGGAATGAATTTCAGCAGCGTATATTTAAAACAATTGAAGCCGATTTTAAATCAAGAGGTTTGGTTTTAGAGCAATTATTGATTCGCAATATAAACCTCCCAGCATCGGTAAAAGCTTCAATCGAAAGTAAAATTAATGCCGAGCAAGATGCCCAAAAAATGACATTTGTGCTTCAAAAAGAAAAACAGGAAGCAGAGCGTAAGCGAGTAGAAGCGCAAGGTATTGCGGATTACCAGCGTATTATTTCAACAGGATTATCAGATAAGCAATTACAGTACGAGCAAATAAAAGCGCAGAAAGAACTTGCAGCGTCAACTAATACTAAGATTATTTTTATGAATGGCAGCCGAAACACACCCATAATTCTTTCGGATAAATAGTTTTTTCAAAATTAAAATAACTCAATTTCAAATCAACAAAACAATACTAAAATGGAATTACCAAAATTTTTACTAGGCGACAATACAGATTTTCCCGAAGATATATTTATCATACACTTAGACTATCCGAGATTTATTATAAATTTAAAAGACGATGAGGTAGAGTTTATGGAAGAAGCTGAAGATCTTGACGAAGCAGAATTAAATACCGAAATGGAGGGACTTATCGTTCTTGCCAATGAATTTTACGATCGAGAAATGGATCGTTACGAGAAAGAGTAATTATTTTTTAAAATACTTTTCTAACAATTTTTGAGCGGTTGCAAATGGTGAATTTCATCATTTTGCAACCCTTATTGTTTACATTTTTAGATGATTTAAAATAAATTATACATTTAAAAAAATTAGTTGTACTTTTAATACCCTGAATTATAATTGATTAGATGTTTAAAAAAACAATAAGGATTGAGATAGATAAAACAAACCTTTAATGCGGTACTACTATAAACCATTAAATCTAAACTGTCATGAAGATTATAAAAACAATTTCAAAAATCTTTTTCGTTCTAACATTATTGGTGCAAAATTGTTTTGCTCAACAAAAAGGTGCAGATATAGCTGTTAAAGAAAAGGAAATACTAGGTACAATAGTAAATGGAAAAAGTAGCATAAATAATATAAACGGTGGGATGCCAAATAGAATTTCGATGAATGTTACCGTTCCAAAACAGACTCAAGGTGCAACATTTGGCGAGAAAGTAAACTCAGGGAGAATAACTGTAACATTAGTTGAAGGAGGTTGTGTCGTTTTATTTACTCCAAATACAGGATACAGAGTTAATGTCGCCAATAATAGTATTGTAGAATTGTCTAAGGATGAGAGTCTCGCTTTTGGAGAAAAAGTAAATCAAGGGTTACATGCCGCTGGTGGAGCATTATCGCAAGGCGCCTCGTTATTTGGCACTTCTTTACCCGGTGGCGCTATTATTTCCGCAGCAGTTTCAAGTGTTGGTAATTTATCTGGTGGCGCAGGTGCAGGTGCTGCCGCAGCTTCTTATGCAAAAACTGGAAAAAAAGTTTGGGAAATCAATGATAAAGGGGAAGGTGTGATGCTAGAGTTGACTAATGGGGAATTTGAATTGACATTTGTTATAGTTGAAAAAGCTACTTCTGGCTTAAAGGATACCTTAAAAACGCAGGTTCGCATTGGTTTTGAAATAATAAATAATGTTTTAAAAACCAAACACGATACCGCTAAAAACTCGGTGAGTAACATTCGATAATAGAAGAATTCACGGTTAAAATTTAAAATACTTTTCTAACAATTTTTGAGCGGCTGCAAAAGGTGAGATTTGATCATTTTGCACCGCTTTTTTATTGGTTTCAAGCAGCTTTTGAATTTCTGGATGATTGTAGAAATTGTTTTTTAATTGCTCGTTGATCGTTTCCAACATCCAGTATTGATTTTGTTCTTTTCGTTTTTCAAAGAAATAATTGTTGTCTTTCGTCAGTTCCAAGAATTTTTGAATAGTTTCCCACACGGCACTAATACCATCATTAGTAATTGCACTACAAGTGGCAGTAGTGGGTGTCCAACCTGATTTTTTAGCAGGAAAAAGGTGTAACGCTCTATTAAATTCCAGTTTGGCTAGATTCGCTCTTTTAATATTGTCACCATCCGCTTTATTAATGACAATAGCATCTGCCATTTCCATGATTCCGCGCTTTATTCCTTGTAGTTCATCACCAGCACCAGATATTTTTAATAAAAGGAAAAAATCAACCATGCTGTGAACGGCGGTTTCACTTTGGCCTACACCCACAGTTTCAATGATAATAGTGTCAAAGCCAGCTGCTTCACAAAGCGTTATGGTTTCTCGAGTTTTTCGAGCCACACCTCCTAATGTTTCCCCCGAAGCCGAAGGACGGATAAATGCATTTTTATCCTTCACCAATTCTTCCATTCTGGTTTTATCCCCAAGAATACTGCCGTGACTGATCGTACTGCTGGGATCTACAGTGAGTACCGCCACTTTTTTGCCCAAACTAGTTAAATAGGTTCCAAAAGCTTCAATAAAAGTACTTTTACCCACGCCTGGAACGCCTGTAATTCCTATACGTACCGATCGATTGGCGTGAGGCAAACACGCATTGATGACTTCATTGGCTTTCGCCAAATGACCGCTATTGGTACTTTCCACTATAGTAATGGCGCGACTCAAGGCCGTAATGTTTTCGTCTAAAATGCCAGCAACAAGATCTTTTGCCGAAGGTTGTATTTTTCTAAAACGTTGAATAGTACCAATGGCCGAAGCACTGATAATTTCAGGAGCAGCAATGCCGGGTTTTTCTTGTAAGGCGCTAGGATTAGGTTTTTTATTTGGCAAAACTATTTTTTAGAATAGTAAAAATAATAAAAACTATTTTGAATAGA
>JAYTBZ010000319.1:0-2834 GCA_043736705.1 Flavobacterium sp.
AGTCGAACTAATGTTGCTGTTTTATAGGCTGCAATTCCACCAGAAATTCCAAGTAGAATTTTCTTACCGCTTAAAACTGACATAGAACTATTATTTATTAGAATCTCTGTGGTATATTTTGCCATCTAACCATTCTTGAACAGCTAGAGCATGTGGCTTTGGTAATTTTTCGTAAAATTTTGAAACTTCTATTTGCTCTTTGTTTTCAAAAACTTCTTCAAGACTGTCATTATATGTAGCAAATTCTTCCAATTTCTCTGTCAATTCTTTTTTAATTTCTGAGTTAATTTGGTTTGCTCTTTTAGCCATAATTGTTATCGCTTCATATACGTTACCAGTAGGCTCTTCAATAACAGTTTTGTTGTATGTTATTGTATTTACTGGAGCATTCGTCTTTTTTAAATCCATGACTTTTTTTATTTAGTAAATTTTTGTAAATCTTTATCTATTCGAGTTAACATTTCAGTTGCCTCTTGCTTGTATTTAGTATCTGCTTTAAACTTAACCAAGTTTATCTGAGCTGCTTTTGCAACATTTAAACGCTCTTCCATTTTTGAAGGAATACTGTTAATTGCTAATTTATAAGCTGAATCTAATTTGTAGTACAACGCATCTTCTTTGTACGGAGTTCCTGGGTAATCAGCAACAAAATTCTCTAGTGCAACAATTGCTGATTTGTAATCAGAAATGGTGTTGTACCCTTTTGCGTTTTCATATACCTTTTGTTCAATTTTTTCGCTAAGTACTTTTACAGCTGCATTTGCTTCTGCCAAGTATTGCGAATTAGGATAATTATCTATAAAGGCTTGTAGTTTATCTAATGCTTTGGTTGTGTCTGATTGGTCTAAACTGTACACGGGAGACAACATGGAGTAACTTTTTGCTCCTAGATAAGCAGCTTCTTCAAGCTTTTCACTTTTTGGATAACCCGAAACAAAACTTTCAAATTGATAACCTGCTAATGTATATTGTTTTGTTTTGTAATACGATTGAGAGAACATATAAAACAATTTTTCCGCTTGAGGCTTTCCTCTGTAGGCTGGGGCAATTTGTTCAAAAATACGAATAGCTTTAGAATATTTCCCAGCATCATATAATTTAGTCGCCATTTCGAATTTTACAGCAACGTCTTCAGATTTTAATGCTTTTTGATATTCGTTGCAGGAACTAAACAAAGCTACTAGCAATAATAAAGATACTATTTTTTTCATTTTTTTACTTTTTTGATGATTTCTTGGTTGAAATAATCCTTAAAATCATACCGAAGTTTCGGTGGCAAATTTAGGTATTAATTTAGCGACTTCAAAATATATTTTTTGTTTAAAAAAAAGCTTCTTTATTATCCTTTTTTATTGATTTTTTGGACAAATTGATCAATTCTTACCGCAAGTGAATGGTCTACTTTTACAAGTGGTAAACGTACTGTATTTTCTGATATACCTAATGATTGAAACACTTGTTTAATTCCTGCTGGATTTCCTTGCTCAAAAATCATATCGATACAATCTGCTAAAAGATACTGTGATTTGAATGCTTCATCGACTTTGCGATTCAAACCCAATCGAATCATTTCGGAAAATTCTTTAGGAAAACCTTGCCCTATTACAGAAATAACACCTGATCCACCAGCTAAAACCATTGGTAAAGCAATCATATCATCACCAGAAATCACTAGAAAATCTTTGGGTTTGCTTTTTAATATTTGCATCGCTTGAACCATATCGCCCGCAGCCTCTTTTATAGCCACAACATTTGCAAAATCGTTGGCCAAACGTACTACAGTAGAAGGTAACATATTGCTAGCCGTTCTTCCGGGAACATTGTATATAATCACAGGTATTGGCGATGCCTCAGCAACTGCTTTAAAATGCTGATAGATTCCTTCCTGAGTAGGTTTATTATAATATGGTGAAACAGAAAGTATCGCCGCAAATGCCGATAAATCTCTTGTCTTTAACTCTTCAACAACTTTTAAAGTATTGTTTCCCCCTACTCCCAGCACTAATGGCAAACTACCATTGTTTGCTTCGATTACGGTTTTAATTACTAGTTCTTTTTCATCTGGAGATAAGGTTGCATTTTCAGCCGTTGTACCCAACACTACCAAATACTCAATTCCTCCATCTATCGAAAAATGTACAATTCTTTTTAATGCTTCGATGTCTATTGAAAAGTCTTCTTTAAATGGGGTCACAAGAGCAACACCAGTACCTATTAATGATTGCATATTATATTTATATTTTGTTAAGAATTTTTAAATATTTGAATAACTCGCTGATAAAAAGTTTAAAATCACTATTACTAGTTTGAATCATAAAATGATTTAATCTGTTATCAATTGATGAAAATCCAACTTTGAATAATGCTTTTGAACTGTGAGTAACTTTTAATAAAATTGTCTTTTCAGTATCGTAATAACTAATTAACAAATCGAATTTTTTATTAATAAAATCATGTACTTCTGCCGAAGATATTTTACCATTCCATTTTAAATGTTTTGCTCCAAAAGCAACTCGTTTTTTTGTTTCTAATTTAGTAAAGGTATCGCTGTAAACTATAACCGTTATATTCTCTGCAAGAATCCCGTTGTCTTCCAGCTGTTTTATTAATGATTCGGTTTCGTTAAAAAAACTTGCATCTACAAGTACTCCTATTATTTTTATAACCTGTGTAGATTCACTATTTTTCAAATTTTGAAAGCTTTTTTTTAATGTTTTTTTTACAATAAAATCCTTTAAATAATTTAAAAACATAGTACTTTTACTTGATTACAAAATTAATTAATTAAGTCGCATTTAAAATGGTAAATCTAAAAAAGTATAACGATGTTTCTA
>JAYTBZ010000320.1:0-2831 GCA_043736705.1 Flavobacterium sp.
TGATTTTTACGCTGCATTACTACAGGAATTTCCCAATTACAACATCATCGAAATTTTACCCGTCGAAAATGTTTCGCAAATAGAATTTAAAGCACCTACGTTTTACAGCAAAGACATTCGTGAAATTGGTGCCGTAATCGCAAATACTGAGATTTTTATTGGCGCTGATAGTGGGATTATGCATTTGGCTAGTGCTTCCTTGACACCTACAGTAGGTTTGTTTTCAAGACCCAATCAGGTTACTTATGCACCTTATAATAATGACAGTACCGCTATAAATACGAATAGCAGTTCAACCGAAACATCCATCAAAATAATAAATGATATTCTTGCAAAACGGTTATTACAACATAAATAGAAAACAAGTCTCAAATTTATTTACTTTGAATTGCTGCTTACTGTACCAAAAAGTCCATAAAAAATTCATTTAAAGGGCACTACCAAAAAATTATAATTTTTTAAATAGACCCGATCTAACTACACGTTTTCCAAAAATCTGATGGTTCCATTTGACTGCGTTAACCAACGTATTGTAAAATAAAACATTTTTTACTTTTCGGTCTTTCTTAAGAGCGGTTCTTCCAAATTTTCTTTATTATACCATTTAAAACACCTAATGTTAACGTTTTAATACGTGAAAAATGAAACTTTTCTCCTTAATTGTATAATCCCATTTGCGTATTTGTTGACCATCTTTGTAAAACAAAATAGCGAAATTCAATTCATATAAAATTAGGACAATGAGCGATTCAAAAAATAATCATACAGTTGAAGGAGTAGACAAACTTAAAACCCTAGTTAAAGAAATAAATACGTGTCTTTTTTGTACTAATCTGGAAAAGAATGATGGAGCAACTGCAAGACCCATGGGTGCAGTTGATGTTTGTGAAGAGGGAAACATTTGGTTTTTTAGTGAAAAAAATAGCGATAAAAATAAAGAAATAGAACACGATGCTGCTGTTCAACTATTTTTTGCTCATCCTGGAAAAGGAAGTTATATGGTAGTGAATGGTGAAGCCAGCATTAATACTGATCCAGCAAAAATTGAAAAGCTGTGGACTCCTGTAGTAAACATTTGGTTCAAAGAAGGAAAAAAAGACCCCAACGTATCCCTCATCAAAGTCAGACCCACTAGTGCCTATTTTTGGGACGTTGATGGGAATCAAATGATAAATTTTCTAAAAATGGCAGCCTCTGTGGTCACGGGCACCAATTTAGTAGGCGGAAATTCAGGCGAAATAAAAATCTAGAAGCAATAAAAAACGCTTCAGTAGTTGAGCGTTTGCAATAATACGGTAGACAAGGCTACAAAATTATTTTAATACTCTATTGATTTGAGAGAAATTTTTCTCGTAATATTTTTCTTTAGTTGATGAAATAATCACACCGTTGCTTACAGAAGAGTGAATGAATTTTATTTCTCCCTCACAAACTTCAACCACCATACCTACGTGATTAATTTGGCTTCTACCGTTTGTTTTAAAAAATATAAGATCTCCTTTTTGAGCTTCCTCGGTGTTGATTTTAGTACCAATACTCGATTGTTCTCTGGATGTCCTTGGTAATTTTATGTCAAAAGCTTCAAAAGTCGAACACATAAGACCTGAGCAATCAAAGCCTGCTTTTGAAGTTCCTCCAGAACGGTACCGAGTTCCTATATTTTCTGAAGCTCGCTGAATCAACTGATCCAGAAAATCGTGATTAAATGTAGGCTTTAATGCACTGTTAAAATCTATTGTAGTATTTTCTATGGGAGTCCCATTTGTTTGATCAGCACTAACAATTATATTATTTTGTACGGGCTCATTATTGGCACGAATACTTAGTTTATCTCCTACACGAAGTCCGTTTTTAACTTCTGGATTTTGATTTTCTAATTCTTTTACCGTTAATCCATATTGTTTCGCAATACCGTATTTAGTTTCTTTTGGTAAAACTTCCCGAGTTACAATAACTAAGGTTTCAATATCGGTATCTTTTACATCAGCAATAGCAATAGTTTTTGGTTGAAACAAATCTGTTTTTTGTTGTAAAACTGCTGCCTCTTCTGATTTTGATACTTCTTTAACTGGTTCAGCAACAACAACCGTTTCTGGGGTTGACACTTCTTTATTTTCTGGAGTAGCAACAATTGTTTCACCCGATAGAATTCCATTTCCTGGAATTGTAATTTTTTGACCTACTCGAAGTGCTTTAGTTCCTATTGTTGGGTTGGCTCTATCTAATTCTTTTACTGTAATTCCGTATTTTCTAGCAATAGAATATTTGGATTCTTTAGGCAAAACGGCAATTGTAGTATGTTCTGAGGTTTGATTTCCTGTTTCAGTTAACTTTGAGGTAACTGCTATTTCAGGTGAAGATGCTTGAGCTGGAAGTATAATTTTTTGACCTATTTTTAATCCTGTAGCTTCTAATGTTGGATTGACTTCATTCAATTCTTTCAACGAGATTCCGTATTGTTTTGCAATTCCGTATGGTGTTTCTTTGGCTAAAACTTCATGTTCTTTGCTGGTGTGATTTATTGCAATTTTAGATTTTGCATTGGACTTTTTTGAAGCGGCAACTGGAATTAATAAAATAGAATTGAGTTTTAAAAGACTTTTTGCCTTTGGATTTAACTTAAAAATAGCACTCTGTTTTACGTCGTATTTCTCTGCAATACTGGAAATTGTCTCTCCTTTTGCAATAGTGTGTTTAGTGGTTTTCTCCTGTGAAAAAAGAACGATACTATTAAATACAAACAATGTTACAATTAATCTTAAACTCATATTCATCTATTTCAAATTACTTACCCCATTTTTATTCTACACAGCGATTTCGGGATATAATTA
>JAYTBZ010000321.1:0-6088 GCA_043736705.1 Flavobacterium sp.
AAATAATACTATGTCAAATCATAAAATACTTACTATTGACAATCTGTCACTTCAAGAATTTGATTCGGAAGCAGATTTAATTCCACTATTGACTCCTGAGGATGAGGAGGAAATGAACAATGAAGCTTTACCAGAATTATTGGCTATTTTACCGTTGCGAAATATGGTTTTATTTCCAGGTGTTGTTATTCCAATTACTGCAGGACGCGATAAATCAATCAAATTAATTAATGACGCCAATGCCGCTGGAAAAACAATTGGAGTTGTTGCTCAAATCAATGAGGAAGACGAAGATCCAACCAAAAATGATATTCATAAAATAGGTACTGTTGCTCGAATTTTACGAGTTTTAAAAATGCCTGATGGGAATATTACGGTTATTCTTCAAGGTAAAAAACGTTTCGAAATTGATACAGTTATTGAGGAATTGCCGTATCTAACAGCAAAAATTAAAGAGGTTCCTGAAAAAAGACCAAAAAAAAATGATACCGAGTTTGTGGCAATTCTGGATTCAGTTAAAGAGTTAGCGATTCAAATTATCAAAGAAAGTCCAAACATTCCTAGTGAAGCGACCTTTGCGATTAAGAATATTGAGAGCCAATCCTTCTTGATTAATTTTGTTACTTCTAACATGAATTTGTCGGTTAAAGAGAAACAAGACTTGTTAGCTATTAATGAGTTAAAAGAACGTGCTTTAGAGACGCTACGGTACATGAATATTGAGTTGCAAAAGCTGGAATTGAAAAATGATATTCAGTCTAAAGTACGCTTCGATCTAGACCAACAACAGCGTGAGTACTTTTTGCATCAGCAAATGAAAACCATTCAGGAAGAACTAGGTGGTGTTTCGCAAGAGGAAGAAATGGACGAAATGCTACAAAAGTCTTTGACCAAAAAATGGGACGAAAAAACCAAAAAACATTTTGATAAGGAATTGTCAAAAATGCGTCGCATGAATCCACAAGCACCTGATTTCGGTATTCAAAGAAACTATTTGGAGTTGTTCTTGGAACTCCCGTGGAACGAATATTCTAAAGATAAATTCGATTTAAAAAGAGCCCAGAAAATTTTAGACAGAGATCATTTTGGACTAGAAGAAGTAAAGAAAAGAATGATAGAACATCTTGCTGTTTTAAAATTGCGAAATGATATGAAATCGCCAATTATTTGCTTGACAGGACCTCCAGGTGTTGGTAAAACTTCTATTGGGCGTTCTATAGCAGAAGCTTTAGGTAGAGAGTATGTACGTATTTCATTAGGCGGTTTGCGAGATGAATCAGAGATTCGTGGACACAGAAAAACCTATATTGGTGCAATGCCAGGACGAATTATTCAAAGTTTAAAAAAAGCAGGAACTTCAAATCCAGTTTTTGTTTTAGATGAAATTGATAAATTATCTAATAGTAATCAAGGCGATCCATCTTCGGCTTTGCTGGAGGTTTTAGATCCAGAACAAAACAATTCGTTTTATGATAATTTCCTAGAAATGGGTTATGACTTATCTAAAGTGATGTTTATTGCTACTTCTAACAATATGGCATCGATACAACCTGCTTTACGTGATAGAATGGAAATCATTAAAATGTCAGGCTATACAATTGAGGAAAAGGTAGAAATTGCGCGTCAGCATTTGTTTCCAAGACAATTGAAAGAACATGGTTTAACGACCAAGGATTTAACGATTGGAAAAAAACAATTAGAAAAAATTGTTGAAGGATACACGCGAGAATCTGGAGTTCGTGGTTTGGAAGCTAAAATTGCTCAAGTAATTCGTAATGCAGCAAAATCTGTGGCTATGGAAGAAGAGTATAACAAAAAAGTTACGGACGAAGATATTTTAAAAACTCTGGGTGTTCCAAGATTAGAAAGAGACAAATACGAGAACAATGATGTTGCCGGAGTGGTAACAGGTTTAGCTTGGACATCTGTTGGTGGTGATATTTTGTTCATAGAATCGTTACTTTCTCCTGGAAAAGGAACCATGACTATTACCGGAAACTTGGGTACGGTTATGAAAGAATCGGCAACAATTGCTTTAGAATATATCAAGGCTAATGCGAAGCTTTTAGGATTGGATTCAGAAGTACTTTCTAAATATAATATTCACTTGCACGTTCCAGAAGGCGCTACTCCAAAAGACGGACCAAGTGCAGGAATTGCGATGTTAACTTCTTTGGTTTCTTTGTTTACTCAAAAGCGTGTCAAGAAAAACTTAGCCATGACAGGAGAAATCACGTTGCGTGGAAAAGTGTTGCCAGTAGGCGGTATCAAAGAAAAGATTTTGGCAGCTAAAAGAGCAAATGTTAAAGAAATTATTTTGTGTCACGAAAATAAAAGTGATATTGATGAAATAAAACCAGAATATCTGGAAGGACTTTCTTTTCATTACGTAAAAGAAATGAGCGAAGTATTAAAATTTGCTTTAACCGATCAAAAAGTTAAAAACGCAAAAACACTGTAAGAGAAAATCAAACTCGAACTTTTTAAATTCCAAATTCCAATGCTGATTTTTAAGTTTTGGAATTTGGAATTTCTTTTTTGATTTTTTTAAATTTATAATTTTATCTTCGCCTTTGCGTTTTATCTAACACAAATTGCACCAAAAAGAATGTTGAAAAAACTTTTATTATACCTCTTAATCTTCATTTGCTCTGTGTCTTACAGTCAAATTGGAGGCAGGTATACGTATCAGTTTTTAAACCTAGTTACTTCTCCAAGGCAAGCTGCGCTTGGCGGAAAAGTAATTACAATTTATGATAATGATGTAAATCAGGCTCATTTTAACCCGGCAACAATAAATGCTGAAATGGATAACCATTTGGCGTTAAATTATGGGAGTTATTATAAAGAAGTGACCTATGGAACAGCTTCGTATGCCTATACATACGATCGTCATTTGCAAACGTTTCAAGCCGGAGTGAACTATGTAAATTATGGTAATTTTGAAGGCTTTGACGAAAACGGTCAATCAACCTCAGAATTTTCAGGAAGTGAAATAGCGTTGTCTTTTGGGTATGCGTATACTATTCCCAACACAGATATACATGTTGGAGCAAGCGCCAAATTAATTTCATCCACTTTAGAAAGTTATAATTCATTAGGAGGTGCAATAGATATTGGAGCGCTTTTTATCGATGAAAAAAATGATGTAAATTGGGGTTTAGCAATTCGAAATATCGGAACTCAATTTTCTACTTACAATGGAGTTCGTGAAAAATTACCACTAGAGATAATTGCTGGAGTTTCGCAAGAACTAGAAAATGTACCCATTCGTTGGCATCTTACTTTAGAAAATTTACAGCAATGGAATATCGCTTTTTCAAATCCAGCTAGAGCTACATCTTCATTTAATGGAGAATCAACCGAAGAGAAGGTGTCATTTGTAAACAATGTTTTGCGTCATGTACTAGTAGGAGTGGAGCTTTTTCCAAAAAAAGCATTTAATTTGCGATTGGGATATAACTTTAGAAGAGCTGAGGAATTGCGCTTGGAAGAGCAGCGTAATTTTTCGGGGATTTCTCTAGGTTTTGGACTTAAATTGAATAAGTTGAAATTTAATTATTCGTATTCCAGGTACACTTTGGCCGGAAACACAAGTCTTTTTGGTTTAACCATTAACTTTCAAGAGTGAGAGCTTAAATCAGTCAATTAGAAGTCAAGTTGATTAATTATTAAAAATTAAATATATTATTTTGAAAAAAATTACCATCGCAATCGACGGATTTTCCTCTACAGGAAAAAGTACGTTAGCCAAACAGCTCGCCAATCAACTAGGATATATTTATGTTGATACCGGAGCAATGTACCGTGCTGTAACTTTATTTGCGATGCAAAACGGTTACATAAATGCAGATTTTTTTGACAAAGAAACCTTAATCAATAGTTTATCAAGTATCAAGTTACATTTCAAATTTAATTCTGATTTGGGTTTTGCTGAAATGTATTTGAATGATGTAAGTGTTGAAACAGAAATTAGAACGATTGAAGTTTCTCGTTTTGTCAGCAGGGTTGCTGAAGTATCTGAAGTTCGAGCCAAATTAGTCGAACAACAGAAAGAGATGGGAAAGAATAAAGGGATTGTAATGGATGGAAGAGATATTGGAACCGTAGTTTTTCCAGATGCAGGACTTAAAATTTTTATGACCGCAAGCGCATCTACAAGAGCGCAAAGACGGTATAATGAACTCGTTACGAAAGGCGATACGGTAACATTTGAAGAAGTGCTAAAAAATGTAGAAGAGCGTGATTACATAGATACGCACCGCGAAGATTCACCTTTAGTTATCGCTGCGGATGCAGTCGAAATTGATAATTCACATTTGAATCGTGAGGAACAATTTTCACTCGTATTGGAATTAGTACAGGAAAGTACTAAAACGGTTTAATTATTTGCAGATCTCATTTTTAATAGTAGATTTACGCCTTGTTAATTTTAAAATAAAACCACTCACCTTATGGGAATTAAAAATAGATTGATTTTAATGAACTTTCTTCAGTTTTTTATTTGGGGATCGTGGTTACTTACTATTGGTGCGTATTGGTTTAATAACAAACATTGGTCAGGAACCGAGTTTGGAATCATATTTTCAACAATGGGAATTTCTTCGGTTTTTATGCCCGCTTTAACAGGTATTATTTCAGATCGATTTATAAATGCGGAAAAATTATATGGTTTACTTCATTTTTTTGGAGCTGCAGCTTTGTTTTGTTTGCCACAAGTAGACAATCCTAGCACTTTTTTCTGGGTTATGTTAGTCAATATGTTTTTTTATATGCCAACAATTTCCTTGTCAATAACAGTTGCTTATAATGCATTAATTAAAAAAGATATGGATGTCGTAAAAGATTATCCGCCTATTAGAATATGGGGAACCATAGGTTTTATTGTTGCACTTTGGGTAGTTAGTTTAACTCATAATGAAACTTCTGCAAATCAATTTTATATTGCAGGTGTCGTTTCTGTACTATTAGGAATTTATGCATTTACACTTCCTAAATGTCCTCCAATGTGTAAAGCAGAAAAAAATGCTTCTTTTACACAAGCTTTGGGGTTAAATGCTTTTGAATTGTTTAAACAACAAAAATTTGCCATTTTCTTTATCTTTTCAATGTTGTTAGGTGCTGCTTTGCAATTGACTAATGCGTATGGAGATACTTACATTCATGATTTTGGTAATATTGATGATTATAAAGATACTATTGCCGTTAAATATCCTGCAATAATAATGTCAATTTCTCAGGTTTCAGAAACCTTATTTATATTGGCTATTCCATTTTTTCTTAGAAAATTTGGTATTAAATATGTTATGCTATTTAGTATGCTTGCTTGGGTATTGCGTTTTGGATTGTTTGCATTTGGAAATCCATCAGATGGTCTTTGGATGATTATTATGTCTTGCATTGTTTATGGAATGGCATTTGACTTTTTTAATATTTCGGGTTCTTTATTTGTGGAAACACAAACGGATTCAAAAATCAGAGGAAGTGCACAAGGTATGTTTATGATGATGGTGAATGGTTTTGGCGCCTTGATTGGTAGTTTTGCGAGTGGTTATATTATTCAAAAATATTTTACTATGGCAGATGGTAGTAAAGATTGGTTTCATATCTGGATTACTTTTGCAGCGTATGCTTTAGTTCTTGCTATAATTTTTCCTTTTGTTTTTAAAGATAAATTTGGACCTAAAGTTTTGGGAGAAATTAATCACTAAAACACTCTTTTTTACAAATTTAACTCGATATTTTTTTATGAGATATCGGGTTTTTTTATGCTGAAAAACCAATTGAAGTTAAATAGCCCCGATTGAAGCGGCATCCCACGCTTTTGGGCGTGGATACAGCGGAAAGCGGGAGTAATCATCATAAAAAATTCTAAAAGACTTGCTCCTGATTCTCAAACAATTATCGCTGCAGAATTATTTTGCTATTTGATATAAATGTGTTACTTTTGCAGTCCTTTTGGTGAGTAAGAGTTTCCTTTAGGGTTCAATTAATTATACAAACAACTTCTGTTGTTTTCTAGCACAGTAAGAAACTCGAGAAAATACAGAATACAAATTTTTAATCAGCATGTCTGAACAAGTAAAAT
>JAYTBZ010000322.1:0-2798 GCA_043736705.1 Flavobacterium sp.
AATCTGTTATTCGATTATCAATAACTAAATTTCTCTCTCTACCCATTCCACCGACTACAATAGCATTTGAAATTTCATTGTCTTGGATAATCTCATAACCAAACCCATTCCCTTTATTTGCATGCCTTTCTTTGTGACTTACCAGGGTTTGTAAATATTGAGTTGATAAATAATATTTCGTAGGAACTACATTTTCCTCTTTTATTTCTCCAAAAAAGACTCTTTCTTCATGAGGCTCAGGATATGAAAATGAATTAATATTCAGATCATTTCTAAAAGCAACTATATAAATACGTTCTCGATTTTGTGGTACTCCAAAATTTTTAGCATTAATTATCTGAGGCTCAGGAACGAAGTAATTCAAGTCATTACGCAAAACATTCAGGATTGTCGCCAATGTTTTTCCACCATTATGATTTCTTAAACCTTTTACATTTTCCAAGAAAATTGCTTTTGGTTTTCTTGTTTTTATTATTTCCGCAACATCAAAAAAAAGTGTTCCTCTCGTATCTTCAAAACCCCCTCTTTTGCCAGCGATTGAAAAAGCTTGACAAGGAAATCCAGCACACAAAACATCAAAATCGTCAGGTATATAATTCTTAGTTCTATCTTTTGTTATATCCCCAAATGGTGTTTCTCCGTAATTTGCTCTATATGTTTTCTTAGCGTTTTCATCCCATTCAGAAGTAAAAACACATTTCCCTCCAAGATTTTGCATTGCCATTCTGAATCCTCCAATCCCTGCAAAAAGATCTATAAACTTAAAAGTATAATTTTTAGGTGTTGGAAACGGGACAGTTTCGATTTCAAATAGTAATTGTTGTAAAGCTTCTTCTGAAACAAGATTTAAATTTTCTTCTTCATTTTTATACTCAATAATTTGCTTTATATATTCTGATGCTTCTTCATAAAAGTGGTCTTTTACACCATTGTCATAATTATGCAAATAGTGAGTTATAACTGCTTTTCTATTATCTTCATCATCGACGAAGCGAATTTTAAATTTTTTCTTATCAAACTCTTCAATTGATATATTCTCTTTCATTTTCATTTCTTAAAATTATTATCGTTAAAGAATTGAACTAAATCAGTATCGAGTGCAAGGATAATTTTTTCCATAATTTCAATAGAAACATTTCTCTTTCCCTTTTCGATGTCTGAGATATAATTTCTGTCAACATTCGATATATTAGCTAGTTGCTCAATAGAGAAACCTTTATTCTCTCTTAATTCTTTTACTTTATGACCGAATTTTTCTTTAATATCCATATTTGATAAAATTAGTTTTACGCCTACAATTGACCCGCCTACAATTGACCTCATTAATCTTTAGTTTTCAACTTGATTTGTTAAAACGGAATTACTCTAAAACAAAAAAAACGCTACTCTTTCGAATAGCGTTTTTTGAATTTCTTGTTAGTATAAATTCGTGATGTGATTGCTTCGTTTCTTGTAATGACAATCGTTTGTGGAATCGAATGCCCTAGCCCTGATAGCTCCTAAAAATAAATCTTATTTAGGTGATTTTTGCAATTCGGTTACTCCCATATTGAATAAGGTAAAGGCCTGAATATCTACATTTTCCTGAATGGTTGCCGCCACGGATTTTCCGGCGCCGTGTCCTGCATTGATGTCAATACGGATTAGGGTTGGGTTTGTTCCGGTTTGTTTTTCCTGTAATTCGGCAGCAAATTTAAAGCTGTGTGCCGGCACTACTCGATCATCGTGATCGCCCGTAGTGACCATTGTTGCCGGATACTTAACTCCTGCTTTTACATTGTGTACGGGAGAATAGCCTTTGATATAGCTGAACATTTCCTTGCTGTCTTGGGCTGTTCCATAATCATACGCCCAACCTGCTCCTGCGGTAAAGGTGTGGTAGCGCAACATGTCCATAACGCCCACTGCTGGTAATGCGACTTTCATCAACTCCGGACGTTGCGTCATGGTAGCTCCTACTAACAAACCTCCGTTCGAACCACCACGAATGGCTAGGTATTGTGAAGAGGTGTATTTCTGAGCAATCAGGTATTCGGCTGCTGCGATGAAATCATCAAATACATTTTGTTTTTGCATTTTGGTTCCTGCATCGTGCCATTTTTTACCATATTCGCCACCGCCACGTAAGTTTGGTACAGCATAAACGCCTCCGTTTTCCATCCAAACGGCATTGGCAATACTGAAACTTGGTGTTAAACTCACGTTGAATCCGCCATATCCGTAAAGCATGGTTGGGTTGGTTCCGTCTAGTTTTAATCCTTTTTTGTGGGTGATAATCATCGGGATTTTGGTACCGTCTTTTGAAGTATAAAAAACTTGTTTGGACTCGTATTTCTCGTTGTTGAAATCTACTTTTGGTTTTTCATACACAATAGATTTACCGGTTTGGGACTCGAATGAAAAAGTAGAACCCGGAGTAATATAATTCGTAAAGGAATAATACAAGGTTTTCTCTTTTTTCTTTCCGCCAAAACCACCGGCAGTTCCTACGCCCGGTAACTTGATTTCACGAACTAATTTTCCAGTATAATCATATTGTTTCACTACTGAAACAGCATCTTTCATATAATTAGCAAAGAAATACCCGCCACCTGTTGAGGGAGATAATACATTCTCTGTTTCGGCAATAAAATTTTTCCAATTCTCTGGTTTTGGGTTGTTGACATCCACGGTAACGATGCGTTTGTTGGGTGCATTCAAGTCCGTTTCTATGAATAATTTTCCACCTTCGTTTTCGATGATATTGTTGTCACTCTTGAAATTATCCACAATAGTCACAATAGGACTGTTGGGTTTTG
>JAYTBZ010000323.1:0-2790 GCA_043736705.1 Flavobacterium sp.
AAAAGAGTAACCGAAAAGAATTGAACTGGGAACAAACAGAAAAACTTGTTACGATGGCTTTAGAAGAAAAAAATCCTTTTGAAATCATCAAAAAAGAATATGGTTTAGCCGAGAAGGAAGTTCTCGAAATTATGAAAAAGAAAATGCCCGCAGAAAAATTTGAAATGTGGAAGAAAAAAGCAACTGCGAATAAACCCAAACCAAAACCCGTTAAGATTGATAATTTTGATGAAGATTTAGATGGGAAATATTATATAAAAAACAAATTAGATTAAGCACAAAACTCCTGATATTTAGGAGTTTTTTCGTTTTTTTAATAAATCTCAAATTAATTATGGTTTCAATACTAACAAACGAAAACGAATTTGTTTTTGAAATTTTGGGCAGTCATAAATTTTGGGCTTTTGAAAATACGATTACAGTACCCAAAAACAAAGTCGTCAAAGCGTACCAAAATCCGAATGAGTTTACTTTTTGGATTGGTTGGAAAATGCCAGGAACTCAATTTCCATGGGTGATTACAGCAGGGACGTATATAAAAAAAGGAAAACGCAATTTCTGGGACGTTTGCAATAAAAAAAATGCGATTATTGTTGAACTAACCGATTCCTATTACCACAAATTAATTATCGAAGTTGAAAATCCAGAACTCGTGATGCAACAACTTAACGCTAAATAATATGAAAAAATTACTATGCATTTTACTACTACTTATTTTAACAGTGGGATATTCTCAAACTAATACTGAAATTTTCAACAAGGAGGAAATTAGCATTAATACATTACTGAAAGGCTCGTTGTACTCTCCTATAAAAAATTCAAAAAAAGAAACTCTTGTCATTCTGATCGCAGGTTCAGGTCCTACTGACAGAGATGGAAATCAAAAGAATTTAGTCAACAACTCGCTGAAATACCTTTGTGAAGGCTTAGCGCAAAATGATATAGCTGCATTTAGTTACGACAAACGTATGTTTGCTCAAATATCCTTAGGAACACTTAACGAGGCTACACTTTCATTTGAAGATTTTATCAATGATGCGAAAGCCGTTTTTACTTATTTCAAAAACCAAAAAAAGTACAATAAAATAATCATTGTTGGTCATAGCGAAGGATCACTCCTAGGAATGGTTGCTGCCAATACTAATGCTGATGCCTTTATTTCTATTGCAGGAGCAGGAAGATCGATTGACGCTGTTATTGTCGAGCAAATAGAGAAACAAGCTCCCTTTTTAAAAGAAGAGGTGCTGAAAAATTTTGAAATACTAAAAAGCGGAAATACTTTTGAATTGAAAAATGAAATGCTTGCTTCCCTTTTTAGAACAAGTGTGCAGCCTTATATGATTTCATGGCTCAAATACAATCCACAAGACGAAATCAAAAAGCTTAAAATTCCAACTTTACTTCTTAATGGAACTAAAGATTTGCAAGTCAGTGTGGGCGAAGCAGAATTACTAAAAAAATCAAATCCTGATGCAGAACTCGTTCTTATAGATAATATGAATCACGTTTTCAAAGAAATCAAAGGCGATACAGCCGAAAATATGAAATCGTACAACGATCCTAATCTACCGATTTCGGCTCAATTATTAAATACAATAACGCGTTTTATAAAAACGTTATAACTGTAACAAATTAGCGCGTTGTGCGACTTATTTTCGAAATAAAACAAATTAAAATGAAAAGAATATTTTTAACACTAGCATTCGCTACAGTGCTGTGGAGCTGCAAAACGGCTAATACTGGAACGAATGACTCTAAAACTGACACTAATCTAGTACAAGTTGCCATCAATTTGAATGATGTAACAGAAGATAAAGTATTGGTCACAATTACTGCCCCAAAAATAACCACTGATGAAGTAACGTATAGCATTCCCAAGATTGTCCCTGGAACGTACTCTATTGATGATTACGGGAAATATATCGAAGAATTCAAAGCCTTTGATAGTAAAGGTATCGCATTAATAGTAACTAAAACCGATGACAATACTTGGAATATCAAGAATGCAAAATCATTGGCAAAAATAACATATTTGGTGAACGATACCTTTGATACAGAAAAAGGTGGAGGTTTTGGTCAAAATGATATTTTTTCACCAGCAGGAACCAACATTGATGCCGGAAAAAACTTCATGTTAAACATGCATGGTTTTGCTGGTTATTTTCAAGATAAAAAAGATCTTCAGTACCGCGTGACTGTCACGCATCCAGACACATTATGGGGCGCGACTTCAATGACGGACCTCGATGCTAGTGCAACATCCGATGTGTTTACCACTCCTCGTTACGCTGAGTTAGTAGAAAATCCAATCATGTATGCAAAACCAGACTATACCACCTTTACTGTTGATGGAATGGAAATTTTGATTGGTGTTTACTCGCCGTCTGGAAAAGTGACAGCTGAAAGTATTACTCCAGAAATGAAAACAATGATGATCGCTCAAAAAACCTTTTTAGGAAAAATAAATGCAACAAAAAAATATACCGTACTACTTTATCTTTCAAGCATGACCCCAACCGACGCGAAGGGTTTTGGAGCCTTAGAACACCCAACGGCAACCACGGTGGTTCTACCTGAAATGATGCCTAGAGAGGAATTAGTTAAATCAATGAAAGATGTCGTTTCACATGAATTTTTTCATATCGTTACACCATTGACCATTCATTCTAAAGAAATCCATTATTTTGATTATAATTCACCAAAAATGTCAGAACATTTATGGATGTACGAAGGAGTAACAGAATATTTTGCCAATCTTTTTCAAATCAATCAAGGATTAATCCCTGAAGA
>JAYTBZ010000324.1:0-2783 GCA_043736705.1 Flavobacterium sp.
GAAAGGGGAGACAATCAGTCAGATTGCGCAAAAGTATAATGTTACTCCGTATGACATCTTTCAATTAAATCCCGATGCACAAAGTGGATTAAAACCCAATAGTATTTTGTTGATTCCAAAAAACAAAAGCCAACAAAAAGTTGTGGTTCAAAAAAAGCCAATTGCAAAAATGATTACGCATAATGTCGCTCCAAAAGAGACTTTATATGGTATTGAAAAAAAATATAATGTTTCTGATGAAGCATTAAAAAAAGCAAATCCATTTTTGGAAAAAGAAGGATTGCAAATTGGGCAAACACTTGTTATTCCGTTAGGAATTGGTTTAAAAACTACAAATTCAATACAAAATCAAGTTATTTTTCATGAAGTTTTGCCTAAAGAAACTAAATACTCAATTGCTAAAAAATACGATATTAGTATTGATGAATTAGAGAAAAAAAATCCGGAGATAGTTGCAAATTTGCCAATTGGTTTCAAATTGATAATTAAAGGGCAGCCCTCAACCTGGTTGCCAAAAGCAGAGAAAAGTACAGTAGTAGAGCCTGTAAAAGAAATGGTAAAAGTTCTTACTCCAGAGCCGAGTCCAAAAATTAAATATATAGAGTATACGGTTAAGCCAAAAGAAACTTTGTTTAGGTTGTCTAAAATGGCTGGATTGACACAAGAAGAAATGCTTGCATTAAATCCTGAATTAGCTAAAGGTGTTGAAGTAGGAATGGTTTTAAGAGTTCCTGCATCAGCAGCTATTCCGCAAGAACCAGAAACTAAAAAGACCTATATTTCAATGTCAAAACAAAACGGTTTGAATGACAGAAAAAAAATGGTTTTGCTTTTGCCTTTCAATCTTTCAAAAATTGAAGAAGATACAGTCAATTCTACTGCAATGCGCCTGAAAAAAGACAAGTTTTTAAATATGACATTGGATTTTTATGCTGGCGCTTTGATCGCAATTGATTCGGCCAAACAATTGGGACTAGCCGTTGATGTGAGTATTTTTGATTCTCAAGAAACTAAAAATAGCTCTAATGTTGCATCACTAATTAAAGCTAATAATTTAGAAAACGCTGGTGCAATAATTGGGCCTTTCTATCAAAGTAATGTTGAGAAGACTGCCGAATTACTCAACAGCTATGAAGTGCCGGTGATTTCGCCGTTGTCTAAGGATACAGGAGCTTCATTTAGCAATATGCTCCAATCGATTCCAACCGCTGCAACAGTTAAAAATGCAGTTTTCGATTTCATGAAATCTAAAAATGGTAATATTATAGCGGTAGTAGATAGGAAAAAAGTTTCGGTGATACAATTTATTCAAGAAAATCATAAGGACGTTAAGTTTTCAACGCTTACTGCAAATGGTGGAGTATCTGCCGAAAATCTTAAAAGTTTATTTGTTAAAGATCGCATCAATTATGTCGTAATGGAAACGGAAAATACAGCAATGATCAAAGCTACTATGTCCGTTTTGTTAAATGCCATGGCAGCGTTTAAAGTACAATTGGTTATTTTAGAACCCAACGAAACATTAGACACTGATGAAATTAGCTTTCAGAGCTTGGCCAAATTGAAATTAATGTATCCATCTGTGACGCGGGAGAACCAATCGCCTGAAGCCATGATTTTTGAAAAAGAATTTAAAAGAAAAAATAAAATATATCCAAGCACTTTTGCAACACGCGGATTTGATATCACTTTTGACACGATGATGCGTTTATCGCAAGATAAAAAATATCAAGAAACTATTGAAAGTACAGCAACGGAACAAGTAGATAATAAATTTGAGTTTTACAAGAAAGAAGAAGGGGGCTATATTAACAAAGGGGTATACATTTTATATTATGATACCGATTTAACTATAAAACAAGCCAACTAATGACTTCAAAAGTAACATATTTAGGAGATTTGAGAACTTCGTCTATTCACTTACAGTCTGGAACTGAAATAGTATCAGACGCTCCATTAGATAATAACGGTAAAGGAGAAGCCTTTTCTCCAACGGATACAGTAGCCAATGCTTTAGCAAGTTGTATGATGACCGTTATGGGTATAAAAGCGCGTGATCTTGACATTGATTTAGTAGGTTCGACTGCTGAAGTTACTAAAATTATGAATATAGATCCAAGACGCATTAGTGTAATAGCTATTATTTTTGAAATGTGTGGAACCGCTGATCTTAAAAACAAAACCATTTTGGAAAGAGTCGCCATGACTTGTCCAGTATTTTTGAGTCTGCACCCTGAAATAGAAAAACGCATTAGCTTTAACTGGAAATAAACAGATTTGTAGCGCAAGAGACAAGAAACAAGATATATTATTCGTTTTTGTTTTTTGTCTCTTGCCTCTTTTTTATAAAAATGGAACAAAATCAAAAACAACTTATCAAATTAGCGCATACCAAAATGCCTTTTGGTAAGTACGAAGGAAAATATCTCATTGACTTGCCAGAATACTACGTGGTGTGGTATAGTAATAAAGGATTCCCGAAAGGAGAGTTAGGACAACAACTGCAACTCATTTACGAACTGAAACTAAATGGGTTAGAGGAATTGATTCGAAATATTAAAAAAAGATACCCAAAACCGCTATAAATCAGGAAATCAATACTATTCTTAAGTTAAAATTAGTGGCTGATTGGATTCTTAAATTTCCAAATTATCTCATTTTCAAATTAGCTTTATCTCAATTTATAATTGTATTTTTGCCAAGTTTTTTACACAACTACAACACAAACAACAACAGAATGAATCAAACGAAATATATTTTTGTCACTGGCGGTGTGACTTCTT
>JAYTBZ010000325.1:0-2778 GCA_043736705.1 Flavobacterium sp.
TAAGATTTTAGGTAGAGGTGAATTGACAGCAAAATTAAAAGTAACCGCTCACAAATTTACTGCTACTGCAAAAGCTGCTATTGAAGCTGCTGGTGGAGAGGCTGTAATAATGTAATTTTTCAATTAATATGAAGAAATTTATTGAATCAATAAGCAATGTTTGGAAAATCGAGGAACTGAAAAATAGAATCCTAATTACATTGGGTCTGCTTTTAGTTTATCGTTTTGGGGCTCAAGTAACCCTCCCAGGTATTGATGCTACACAGTTAGGTAATTTAGCTGGGCAAACTAAAGAAGGAATTGGTTCAATTCTTGACATGTTTACTGGAGGTGCATTTTCTCAAGCTTCAGTTTTTGCTTTAGGAATTATGCCTTATATTTCTGCTTCTATTGTTGTTCAGTTAATGGGAATTGCGATTCCTTATTTACAAAAACTTCAAAGTGATGGAGAAAGTGGTAGAAAGAAGATTAATCAAATTACTCGTTGGTTGACAATAGGAATTACTTTAGTTCAAGGTCCAACTTACATCTATAATTTATATAGAACGTTACCTAGCAATGCATTTTTATTGGGATTCAATTCATTTGAATTCTTATTTTCTTCAGTTGTTATTTTAGTTACAGGGACAATTTTTGCCATGTGGTTAGGAGAAAAAATTACTGATAAAGGAATTGGAAATGGTATTTCTTTGTTAATCATGGTTGGAATTTTGGCTAGATTACCTCAGGCTTTTATACAAGAGTTTACAACAAGAGTTACCAATAATAATGGTGGACCGATGTTGTTAGTTATTGAAATTATCATTTGGTTATTAGTTATCATTTGTTGTGTGCTATTGGTCATGGCGATCAGGAAGATTCCTGTTCAATATGCTCGTCGTACAACATCTGGTGATTTTGAACAAGATATGTTGGGTGGAAACAGACAATGGATTCCTTTGAAGCTTAATGCTTCTGGGGTTATGCCAATAATTTTTGCGCAAGCAATTATGTTTATTCCAGCAGCCTTAGCAGGTCTGTCTAAGTCAGATGCATCACAATCAATCGTTGGCGCTTTTAGTAATATGTTTGGTTTTTGGTATAATTTTGTATTTGCAACTTTAATAATTGTATTTACATTCTTTTATACAGCAATCACGGTTCCTACTAATAAAATGTCTGATGATTTAAAGAGAAGTGGTGGTTTTATTCCGGGTATTAGACCAGGAGTTGAAACTTCTGATTATCTTGATAAAGTGATGTCTTTAATAACTTTTCCAGGATCTTTATTTCTTGCTTTGATAGCTGTGTTCCCAGCAATTGTTGTAAGTCTTATGGATGTTCAACAATCTTGGGCAATGTTTTTTGGAGGTACTTCATTAATAATTATGGTTGGAGTTGCTATAGACACGATGCAACAAATCAATTCATACTTGTTGAATAAACATTATGATGGTTTAATGAAAAGTGGTAAAAATAGAAAAGCAGTAGCTTAATTTATGGCAAAACAATCAGCAATAGAACAAGACGGTTCGATCATTGAAGCATTATCAAATGCGATGTTCCGTGTAGAGTTAGAGAATGGGCATATTGTAATTGCACATATTTCTGGAAAAATGCGTATGCATTATATCAAGTTATTACCTGGTGATAAAGTGAAACTAGAAATGAGCCCTTACGATTTGTCAAAGGCAAGAATTACTTATAGATATTAAAGGATATTCAAAATGAAAGTTAGAGCTTCAGTAAAAAAGAGAAGTCCCGAGTGCAAAATTGTGCGAAGAAAAGGGAGATTGTACGTAATAAACAAAAAGAATCCTAGATTTAAACAAAGACAAGGATAATTATGGCAAGAATAGCAGGGGTAGATATCCCAAAAAATAAGAGAGGTGTTATAGCACTTACCTATATCTTTGGATTAGGAAAAAGTAGAGCTGTTGAGATTTTAGAAAAAGCTCAAGTTAGCCAAGATAAAAAAGTTCAAGATTGGAATGATGACGAGATCGGAGCAATTCGTGAAGCGGTATCAACTTTTAAAATTGAAGGAGAATTGCGTTCTGAAGTTTCTTTAAACATCAAACGTTTAATGGATATTGGATGTTATAGAGGTATCCGTCATAGAACTGGTCTTCCTTTAAGAGGACAAAGAACTAAGAATAACTCTAGAACGAGAAAAGGTAAAAGAAAAACTGTTGCTAACAAGAAAAAAGCAACTAAATAATAAGTAATATGGCTAAAGCAACTGCAAAAAAACGTAAAGTTATCGTTGAATCAACGGGAGAAGCTCATATTTCTGCTACTTTTAACAATATCATCATTTCTTTGACTAATAAAAAAGGTGAAGTTATTTCTTGGTCATCAGCTGGAAAAATGGGTTTTAGAGGTTCTAAAAAGAACACTCCATATGCAGCCCAAATGGCAGCTGAAGATTGTAGTAAAGTAGCTCTTGAAGCTGGATTAAAAAAAGTAAAAGTGTATGTAAAAGGACCAGGAAACGGGCGTGAGTCTGCTATTCGTTCTTTACATAATGGTGGAATTGAAGTTACAGAAATTATTGATGTTACTCCAATGCCTCACAACGGATGTCGTCCTCCTAAAAGACGTAGAGTTTAATACTCAAAACAAATTATAGTATAACCAAGATTGAATTTCGATTATTGAAGGATAAGACCTGAATTCATAATCTCAATCTTAAACAATTTAAAATGGCAAGATATACTGGTCCTAGTACAAGAATCGCTCGTAAATTTGGCGAAGCGATTTTCGGAGACGATAAAGCTTTCGAAAAAAGAAATTACC
>JAYTBZ010000326.1:0-2776 GCA_043736705.1 Flavobacterium sp.
TTGAATTTCCTTAAAAGGAATAATTGGTACTACAGGTCCAAATTGTTCTTCATGATACACTCTCATTTCCTTGTTTACAGGATATAAAACTGCTGGAAAAATGTAGTTAGAAGTCTGATGTCCGCCTTTTTCATTGATTACAGAAGCACCTTTATTAATGGCATCATCAATCAAATCTTGAATATATTTCGGCTTTTCCTTTTCAGGTAAAGGAGTTAGAAACGCTGATTTATCCCATGGATTTCCAAAAATAAGAGCATCAACTTTGGCAGCAAAACGCTTATTGAACTCATCTACAATAGATTCATGCACGTACAAAACTTTCAAAGCTGTACAACGCTGCCCATTGAAGGATAATGAACCTGATATACATTCTTGAATGGCTAAATCTAAATCAGCGTCCGGAAGGATGATCGCAGGATTTTTGGCTTCTAAGCCAAGAATTAAACGCAATCTATTTTTATTAGGATGTTGATCTTGTAATGCAATTGCTGATTTACTGTTGCCTATGAGAGCTAAAATATCAACTTTTCCAGATTTCATTATTGGTGATGCAACATCACGACCACGACCATAAATAATATTGATTACACCTTTTGGAAAACTACTTCTAAAAGCTTCTAACAATGGAGAAAGTAATAAAACTCCATGCTTAGCTGGTTTAAAGATTACTGGATTACCCATTATTAAAGCTGGAATAAGCAATGTGAAAGTTTCATTTAATGGATAATTATAAGGACCCAGACACAATACAACGCCCAATGGACTTCTACGAACCATAGCATTTATTCCTTGTACTCGAGAAAAATGTGCGCTACGTGTATTCAATTCCTTTAAACTGGCTATCGTATCATAAATGTATTCTACAGTTCTGTCAAATTCCTTTTCTGAATCGCCTAATGATTTTCCTATTTCCCACATCAATAATTTAACAACATCTTGCCGAGTAGCTTTCATTTGCTTGACAAAATCCTCAACGCATTTTATTCGATCGGTCACTTTCATAGTAGGCCACAATCCCTGACCATTATTAAATGCTGTGCTTGCTGATATAACGACCTCAGCCGCTTCAGCTTCTCCCATTAATGGAACAGAACCTAAAATAGTTGGTGCATATTCTGCTGTAGAGGATATAGTTGAAAAAACTGCTGTAGTTTGACCCTTCCATTTTTTTAATTCACCATCTACTAAATACGTATCTTGATTTAATAATGTATTAATTTGAAATTCTTCTGGTATAGTATTCATACAAAAATTGATTAGGTATTACATTTGATTTTTAAATAAACGAAAAGTACAGTTCAATGTGATTTATGGTGTAACTACTTCACCTTCCCATTCTAAAATACCTCCAACTAAATTGTAAGCATTTTCAAAACCCAGTTCATTCATGATTTCGCAGGCTTTTGCACTTCGCATTCCAGAACGACAATACACATAATAGTTCTTTGTTTTGTCTAATGACTCAATTTCGGTTACAAAACCTTGACCCAAATGAATATCGATATTAATAGCATTGGCTATACTTCCTTCATTAAATTCTCCTTCGGTTCTGACATCTAGGATGACTGCTTTTTCATCTGCTTCAAACTGAGAAACCCAATCTTCTTGTGCTAAATTCATAGTGTTGTTTTTTGTAAAAATACAATGTTTTTGCCAAATAATAAACTCATCAATTGTTAATTAGAGATTATTTATAAGAAAACAATTTCGCAAAACAATAACAATCAATAGTATAAAATTACAGCTTCTATTTTTGCAAAAAATAGTCCATAAACCCTATAGGAATTATATAAATAAAACAAAGATAATCAAGGACTTAAATCTATTTTTTTAATAAAAATTCGCTTATGTTTTGATATATTTAAACTACTTTTACGAGTTAATCAGCAAAAAGATAACGGCCTGTTAATTAAATTATGATAGAATATTTAGGTTATTTTGCTTCAATTGTTATTGGACTCTCCTTAGGATTAATAGGTGGCGGAGGCTCGATACTTACAATTCCTATTTTAGTGTATCTTTTTAAAATAGATCCTGAAACTGCTACTAGTTATTCGCTTTTCATCGTTGGAATTACTTCTTTATTTGGATGTATAAGCCACTACAAAATGGGGAATCTCAAAATTAAATCGGCAGTGTACTTTGCTGTGCCTTCCGTTTTTTCAATATTAATTATTCGAGAAGTTATTTTTCCAAAAATAGCAGCAACACTTTTCTCTATCGCTTCTTACCAAGTTTCTAAAAATTTTCTAATCATGATTGTTTTTTCAGTCCTCATGATAGCAGCGGCCATTGCAATGATTCGAAAGAAAAAAACTAATCTAAACTCTACAAAGACAAATTACATACAACTGGGCATTATAGGATTTCTAGTGGGGATCGTAACGGGATTTCTGGGTGCAGGTGGTGGATTTTTAATCATTCCTGCTTTATTATTTTTTGCAAATTTACCTATGAAACAAGCCGTTGGCACCTCATTATTGATCATCTTTATAAATTCCAGTATTGGTTTTGGCGGTGATTTGTACATTGGTACCCCTATTAATTATTCGTTTCTACTAATTATTTCGGGTATGGCATTTATCGGAATGCTGATTGGCATACAGCTTTCAAAAAAAATAGATGGAGCAAAACTAAAACCAATCTTTGGTTGGTTCGTATTAGTAATGGGCATGTACATCATTACAAAGGAAATTTTCTTTTAATAAAATCTTAAAGTAACATTTATCACTGTTTATCCTAAAAAACAGAAGTACATTTGTACTATAAATAA
>JAYTBZ010000327.1:0-2762 GCA_043736705.1 Flavobacterium sp.
TGGAACGGAATAGCTTGGAGTAACGGATTACCTTCAGTAGAAAGAACACTTATTTTTAATAGTAGTTACACACCTATTTCCACTATAAATGCATGTTCATGTTTCATAAGTTCAGGAAATACAGTCACTGTAGCAAATGGAAACACTTTAGGGTTGGTTTTTGATTATTCTGGTACAGGTACATTGATTTTAGAAAATAATGCAGCACTTTATCAATCGGAAGATCAAGTTAACAACACGGGAATCATTCTGCTAAAGCGAAAAACGACACCGATCCTCAAAACGGATTATACCTATTGGTCTAGTCCTGTAATAAATCAAAAATTGATTGATGTTTCACCCAACACACGTTCAGATAAGTTTTATTCATTTAATGCGACATTAGATTCTTGGTTAAATGAGGATGCAAATACTTTAATGACAGCAGGGAAAGGATATATTATACGAGGTCCAGAATCTTTTTCGGATTCAGGCACTGCCATTCATGAAGCGGTATTTACTGGTGTTCCTAATAACGGACTTGTAACCTTGCCTATTGGCGCCTCAGGCACTTCAAATCTGGTTGGAAATCCATATCCCTCAGCACTTGATGCTAATTTATTTTTAATTCAAAATAGTGCAAATGTAGACGGAACGATATATCTATGGACACATAATACTGCCATTACTAATAATTTGTATACTTCAGATGATTATGCAACTTATAATCTGCTGGGAGGTGTTGGTACGAATGCTGCATTAAGTTTGGGTGTGAGTACTGCAAAACCTGATGGAAATATAGCCTCTGGTCAATCTTTTTTTGTTACAAGTATAAATAGTACTGGTATCGTAAAGTTTAACAATGCCATGCGGCAAATAGGACAGAATTTTAGTTTTTTTAGATTTAATAGGGATAAGAAAGCAAAACAAAATGAGGTTGAGAAGCATCGAATTTGGTTGAATTTATTTAATAATCAAGGTGCTTTTAAACAAATATTACTGGGTTATGCTAATGGAGCAACAAATGATTTAGACAACTCATTTGACGGAGAAAGTTTTAATGGGAATCAATATTTAGATTTTTATAGCATTATTGAAGATAAATATTTAGCAATTCAAGGTAGGACTTTGCCTTTTGTAGCAACAGATGAAATAAAATTGGGATATTCCACAACAATAGCGGGTTCATTTACAATCAAAATAGACCAGACAGATGCATTATTTTCGGGTCAAAATGTTTTTGTCGAAGATAAATTTAATAATACTATTGCTAATTTAAGAAATGAAAATTTCACTTTTACTACAGCCGTGGGAGTTTTTAATGAACGTTTTTTGTTGCGTTTTATGGATAAGACTTTGGCATTGAATGAAATCGTAAAAGACAATGAATCAGTTCTAGTTTTTCGTAAAAACGAGCAGCTGGTCATACATTCTAAAAAAGAAAATATCAGTTCAATTGCAATACATGACTTGGCTGGACGAAAAATGTACACTAGAAAAAATATAAATGAAATGGATTTTTCGGTTCTTACCGTAAGAGCAAAAAATCAAGTAGTTTTGGTAACAGTAGTGCTGCAAAATGGTCAGTCAATGGTTCGAAAAGTAATTTATTAATTTGACTTCATAAAAAAAACCACCTGTTTTAAATAGATGGTTTTTATGGTAAATGGAGTCGAAATTTATTTTTCTTTGCCAGATGCTTCAAGATTTCGTTCAATTGTATGTCCTGGTCTTGACCATTTTGGTTTTTCACCTAATGGGATAAATTGAGAGTCTTCAGCTTCAACGGTTAATGGTTGAGAAACTTTTGTGAAAGGTTTCTGTGGATTCAAACCTAACATTTCAAACATTTTCATGTCTTCGTTTACATCAGGATTTGGCGTAGTCAATAATTTATCTCCTGCAAAAATAGAATTTGCACCAGCAAAAAAGCACATGGCTTGCCCTTCACGACTCATGTTCATTCTCCCAGCGGATAAACGCACTTGAGTTTCTGGCATGATGATTCTCGTGGTGGCTACCATTCGTATCATTTCCCAAATTTCTACTGGTTTTTCCTCTTCCATAGGAGTACCCTCCACGGCAACCAAAGCATTAATTGGTACTGATTCAGGTTGTGGGTTTAAAGTAGAAAGTGCTACAAGCATTCCGGCTCTATCTTCGATACTTTCACCCATACCAATTATTCCTCCGCTGCATACAGTAACATTCGTTTTACGAACATTTTCTATGGTTTGCAAACGGTCTTCAAATCCGCGTGTAGAAATCACTTCTTTATAATATTCTTCTGAGGTGTCTAAATTGTGGTTGTAGGCATACAATCCTGCTTCAGCTAATCGGTGCGCTTGATTTTCAGTTATCATACCTAGGGTACAGCAAACCTCCATGTCAAGTTTGTTGATGGTTCGTACCATTTCAAGCACTTGGTCAAATTCAGGACCGTCTTTTACGTTTCTCCATGCTGCTCCCATACATACACGTGAGGAACCACTAGATTTAGCTCGCAAAGCTTGTGCTTTTACTTGACTAACAGACATTAAATCATTGCCTTCAATTTCAGTATGGTAACGCGCTGCTTGTGGACAATAACCGCAGTCCTCAGGACATCCACCTGTTTTTATGGATAATAAGGTCGAAACTTGAACCACGTTTGGATCGTGGTGTTCTCTATGAATTGAAGCTGCTTCAAAAAGCAAATCCATCATGGGTTTATTGTAAATGGCGATAATTTCGTCCTTCGTCCAATTGTGTTTTGTAATACTCATCGATGCACTTTTTTAGTG